>NZ_JBFAIA010000065.1:0-40573 GCF_040654455.1 Nonomuraea sp. NPDC050691 | reverse complement strand
CGGCATCGGGAACATCCGGTAGCCCCAGATCGGGCCCCCGTCCATCTCCTCCACGGCCTGCAACGCCGTGACGCCCCAGCTCGGCTCGCCGTCCACACGCCGGTCAGGAAGGCGGCTCCAGGCGGAGCTCGCGGACGATCTCCTCGGCGCTCACCTCGCGCGGCGGCACCATGTCAGCCCCCGCGAACAACTCGATGTAGGCCCGGTGGAAGCACCCCGCCAGCAGCAGCCGCGCGCTCGCCACCGGGTCCACACCGGCCGCCACCCGGCCGAGCCGCCGCTCCTCCTCCAGGTACGCGGCCAGCGGCGTCACCTCCGCGTCCGGCCCGAACCCCGCGGCGCGCAGGGCCTCGCGGATGCGCACCGTCACGTTCGGCGAGCTGAACGCGGGCAGCGCCGCCGCCTGCACCTCCAGGTGGTGGTCGAGGCCCGCCCGCGCCACCGGCACGAGGTTGCCCATGACCGTGTCGCGGCCGGCGCGGTGCGCCAGGTCGTGCAGGACGCTCAGCCAGCACGGCAGGCGGTACTGCAGCAGGGCGAGGAAGTGGTCGACCGAGCCGCCCGGCGGCCCGTCGCGCAGGGAGAGCGCCATCTCCAGGACACGTCGCCGGGCGTCCTGGCTTCGCTGGTGCGGGTCTACGTGAGATGTCACCATGGGGGGCCTTACGTGGGCGGTCACGTGGATCGGGGCGGCGTGACGCCCCTGTGACCGGCGCACGCCCGACTCTCCTGGCTCAGCCTCGGCCAGGCCCGGGCCGGAGTGCAACCGGCTCGCCCTGGCCGTCGTACGGCCCGATTATGACCCGAAAGCCGCGCCGGAAGCGCGGCCGAAATGCTGGAAGTTAGCTGTCAGTATCGGTGTCGCGATGCCGGAGATACCGCTCGAACTCCGCCGCGATCGCGTCGCCGCTCGCCTCGGGGAGCTCCGCCGCGTCCTTGCGGTCCTCCAGCTCCTTGACGTACTCGGCCACCTCGCTGTCCTGGGAGGCCAGCTCGTCGACGCCGCGCTCCCACGCGCGGGCCTCCTCGTCGAGGTCGCCGAGCGGCATCGGGATGTCGAGGACGTCCTCCAGGCGGCGCAGCAGCGCCAGCGTCGCCTTCGGGTTGGGCGGCTGGGCGACGTAGTGGGGCACCGACGCCCACAGCGACACGGCCTTCATCCCGGCCTCGCCGAAGGCGTGCTGGAGCACCCCCACGATGCCGGTGGGGCCCTCGTAGCGGCTCAGCTCCAGGTTGGTCGAGCGGGCCAGCTCCTCGTCGGTCGCGCCGCCCAGGATCGGCACCGGACGGGTGTGCGGCGAGTCGTTGAGCAGCGCGCCGAGCATGACGGCCAGCTCCACGCCCAGCTCGCGGCACACCTCGATGATGTCGGCGCAGAACGAGCGCCAGCGCATGTTGGGCTCGATGCCGCGCAGCAGCACCACGTCGCGCTCCAGGCCCGGCGGGCGGGCGTGGAAGAGCCGGGTGGTCGGCCACACGATCGACCGGGTCAGCCCGTCGCCCATCTCCACGACCGGCCGGGTGACCTGGAAGTCGTAGTAGTCGTCGGGGTCGAGCGCGATGAGCGGCTCGGCCTTCCACGCGGACTCGAGGTGGGCGATCACACCACTGGAAGCCTCGCCCGCGTCGTTCCACCCCTCGAACGCGGCGATGAGCACCGGGTCGACGAGCTCGGGGAGCCCTTCGAGCTCGATCATGTGTCGCCTCCTCTCTCCTCCGTCCCGCTAAGCCTATGCGGTGAGGAGCCGCTCATGTCACCGAGTGCCGATGATGATCACCTTTACCAGACGCGGGGCGGTCGCGCACCCTCCGCGGGCGTGGTATCGCGCGACGGCTATGACAGGAGGGGCGCCCCGCGATCTTCTGATGATCCAAAATCCGTGTCCGTTCGAGTCGGGCTCCAGCGCAGCCGATAAGCTGAGCGCCATGAGCCGCTCCTCGTCCTCCTTCCGTGAAGCCCTGTCCCAGCGAGTGATCGTCGCCGACGGCGCCATGGGGACGATGCTGCAGGCGCAGGACCCGACCCTCGACGACTTCCAGGGCCACGAGGGCTGCAACGAGGTGCTCAACGTGACCCGGCCCGACATCGTCGCCGGCGTCCACGACGCCTACTTCGCCGTCGGCGTCGACTGCGTCGAGACCAACACCTTCGGCGCCAACCTCGCCGCCCTCGGCGAGTACGACATCTCCGACCGGGTCTTCGAGTACTCCGAGGCGGGCGCCCGCATCGCCCGCGAGCGGGCCGACCACTGGTCCACCCCCGACCGGCCGCGCTTCGTGCTCGGCTCGATGGGCCCCGGCACCAAGCTGCCGACCCTCGGCCACCTGCCGTACGCCCGCCTGCGCGACGCCTACCGCGACAACGCCGCCGGCCTGATCGCGGGCGGCGCCGACGCGATCATCATCGAGACCTGCCAGGACCTCCTCCAGGTCAAGGCCGCCGTCGTCGGCGCCAAGCGGGCCGCCGAGGCCGCCGGCCGCGACGTGCCGATCATCGCCCAGGTGACGATCGAGACCAACGGCGCGATGCTGCTCGGCTCCGAGATCGGCGCCGCGCTCACCGCGATCGAGCCGCTCGGCGTCGACGTGATCGGGCTCAACTGCGCCACCGGCCCCGCCGAGATGAGCGAGCACCTGCGCTACCTCGCCCGCCACTCCCGGCTCAAGCTGTCCTGCATGCCCAACGCGGGCCTGCCGGTGCTGACCTCCGACGGCGCCTACTACCCGCTGAGCGCCGAGGAGCTCGCCGACGCCCACGACTCCTTCGCCCGCGACTACGGCCTGTCGATGGTCGGCGGCTGCTGCGGCACCACGCCCGAGCACCTGCGCCAGGTCGTCGAGCGGGTCCGCGGGCGCGAGACCGCGGCCCGCCGCCCGCGCCCCGAGCCGGGCGCGTCCTCGCTGTACCAGACCGTCCCGTTCCGGCAGGACACCTCCTACCTCGCGATCGGCGAGCGGTGCAACACCAACGGCTCCAAGGCGTTCCGCGAGGCCATGCTGGAAGGCCGCTGGGACGACTGCGTCGAGACGGCGCGCGACCAGGCCCGCGACGGCGCCCACATGCTCGACCTGTGCGTCGACTACGTCGGCCGCGACGGCGTCGGCGACATGCGGGAGCTGGCCTTCCGCTTCGCCACCGCCTCCACGCTGCCGATCATGCTCGACTCCACCGAGCCCGCGGTGCTCCAGGCCGGCCTCGAGATGCTCGGCGGGCGCGCCGCCGTCAACTCCGTCAACTACGAGGACGGCGCCGGCCCCGACTCCCGCTTCCAGAAGATCATGCGGCTGGTCCGCGAGCACGGCGCGGCCGTGGTCGCCCTCACCATCGACGAGGAGGGGCAGGCCCGCACCGCCGAGCACAAGATCCGCGTCGCCGTCCGCCTCATCGAGGACCTGACCGGCAACTGGGGCATGCGGGTCGAGGACATCATCGTCGACTGCCTGACCTTCCCCATCGCCACCGGCCAGGAGGAGACCCGCCGCGACGGCCTGGAGACCATCGAGGCCATCCGCGAGCTCAAGCGGCGCTACCCGGGCGTGCAGACCACGCTGGGCCTGTCCAACATCTCCTTCGGCCTCAACCCGGCCGCGCGCATGGTGCTCAACTCGGTGTTCCTCAACGAGTGCGTCAACGCCGGCCTCGACTCGGCCATCGTCCACGCCTCCAAGATCCTGCCGATGGCCCGCATCCCCGACGAGCAGCGCCAGGTCGCCCTCGACATGGTCTACGACCGGCGCCGCGACGGCTACGACCCGCTGCAGCGGTTCATGGAGCTGTTCGAGGGCGTCGACGCCGCCGCCATGCGGGCCGGCAAGGCCGAGGAACTGGCCGCGCTGCCGCTGTGGGAGCGGCTCAAGCGGCGCGTCATCGACGGCGAGCGCAAGGGCCTCGAGGCCGACCTCGACGCCGGCATGGAGCAGCGGCCCGCCCTGGAGATCATCAACGAGGTGCTGCTCGACGGCATGAAGACGGTCGGCGAGCTGTTCGGCTCCGGCCAGATGCAGCTGCCGTTCGTGCTCCAGTCGGCCGAGGTGATGAAGACGGCCGTCGCCTACCTTGAGCCGCACATGGACCGGGTGGAGGGCGAGACGAAGGGCCGCATCGTGCTGGCCACCGTCAAGGGCGACGTCCACGACATCGGCAAGAACCTCGTCGACATCATCCTGTCCAACAACGGCTACCAGGTCGTCAACCTCGGCATCAAGCAGCCGGTCTCGGCGATCCTGGAGGCCGCCGACGACAACAAGGCCGACGTCATCGGCATGTCCGGCCTGCTGGTGAAGTCGACGGTCATCATGAAGGAGAACCTGGAGGAGATGAACTCCAGGGGCCTGTCCGACAAGTACCCGGTGCTGCTGGGCGGCGCCGCGCTCACCCGGGCCTACGTCGAGCAGGACCTCGCCGAGCTGTTCGAGGGCGAGGTGCGCTACGCCCGCGATGCGTTCGAGGGTCTGCGGCTCATGGACTCGTTCATGGCCGTCAAGCGCGGCGTGGCCGGCGCGACGCTGCCGCCGCTGCGCGAGCGCCGCGTCAAGACCGGCGCGGTGCTCCAGCGCACCCCCGTCGAGGAGCTGCCCGCCCGCTCCGACGTGGCCGCCGACAACCCCGTGCCGAAGGCGCCGTTCCTCGGCGACCGCATCGTCAAGGGCATCTCGCTGACCGAGTACGCCGCCTTCCTCGACGAGCGGGCGCTGTTCCTCGGCCAGTGGGGGCTCAAGCCGACCCGCGGCGGCGACGGCCCCGGCTACGACGAGCTGGTCGAGACCGAGGGCCGGCCGCGGCTGCGCATGTGGCTCGACCGCATGCAGACCGAGGGCCTGCTGGAGGCCGCCGTCGTCTACGGGTACTTCCCGTGCGTCAGCGACGGCGACTCGCTGATCATCCTGGACGACGCGGGCGACGAGCGCACCCGCTTCACGTTCCCGCGCCAGCGCCGCGACCGCCACCTGTGCCTGTCCGACTTCTACCGCTCGCGCGAGTCGGGCGAGGTGGACGTGGTGGCGTTCCAGGTGGCCACGATGGGCGGCAAGATCTCCGAGGCCACGGCCGAGCTGTTCGCCAAGGACGCCTACCGCGACTACCTGGAGCTGCACGGCCTGTCGGTCCAGCTCACCGAGGCGCTGGCCGAGTACTGGCACGCCCGGGTCCGGGCCGAGCTGGGCATCGGCGGCGACGAGTCGCTGGACGACATGCTCAAGGTCAACATCCAGGGCTGCCGCTACTCGTTCGGCTACCCGGCCTGCCCCAACCTGGAGGACCAGGTGCAGCTGTTCGAGCTGCTGTCGCCGGAGCGCATCGGGGTCAGCCTGTCGGAGGAGTTCCAGCTCCACCCCGAGCAGGCCACCTCCGCCCTGGTCGCCCACCACCCGGAGGCCAAGTACTTCAACGTCTGACCCCCGTACGCCGGCGTCCGCCCCCACGGGCCTGCGCCGGCCGCGGCCCGTCCGGGGCGTGTCCGCCGTCGTGGGGCTTTCGACCGTGCGGGGGCCCCGCCCGCACGGGCGACCCCGGCGGACGTCCATCGTCCGGGGCCGGGTACGGTCGGATGTCCGGCCCGGATGCGTGGCCTGGCCCCATGAGGCGGCCTCTGCGCCGGCCCATGAGCCGGACCCCGCGGCACCGAACCGTGACCCGGAACCGCGGACACGGACCCGGAACCACGGACCCGGGCCCGGAACCGCGGCACGAACCCGTGCCGGACTCGCCCGCCGGGGCGCCCGGCACCCGTCAGTGACCGATCGGAGACGCATGCAAGCCGCCTTGTTCGACATGGACGGCCTCCTCGTCGACACCGAGAAGGTGTGGCTGGAGATCGAGACCGTCGTGATGGCCCGGCTCGGCGCCGCCTGGTCCGCCGAGCACCAGGCGCATCTCCTGGGCGGCTCCATGGAGCGCACGGTCGCCTACATGCTGGAGGTCTCGGGCGCGGACGTACCGCCCGGGACCGTGTGGCGATGGATGGTCGACGGCATGGTCGGCGCGCTGGCCGAGGGCGTGCACGTCATGCCGGGCGCGGCCGAGCTGCTCGACGGGCTGCGCGCGGAGGGTGTCCCGGTGGCGCTGGTCACCTCGTCGCTCAAGGACATCGCGGACGCGGTGCTCAAGGCCGTCGGCCGCGACCGCTTCGACGCCGTCGTCACGGCCGACGACGTGACGCGCACCAAGCCCGACCCGGAGCCGTACCTGACGGCCGCGCGCCTGCTCGGGGCGCAGCCGGTGCGGTGCGTGGTGCTGGAGGACTCTCCCACGGGCGTCGCGGCCGCCACGGCGGCCGGCTGCGCGGTGGTCGCGGTGCCGAGCGTCCTTCCGGTCGAGCCCGCCCCGGGCCGCCTGGTGGTCTCCTCACTGACCGAGGTCACGATCGCCGACCTGCGCGCCCTCGTCCCCGCCTGACCCGAGGTCGCCGGCGGTCGGGCGTTCTCGGCCCGGTCCGATCCGAGGGCATCGGCGGTCGCGGGCCGTCGTCCCTGATCGGTCCCAGAGAGCCGGGAGGTGCCCCTCAGAACCCCCGTGAATCCCTGATATGCCCAGATCGTCCCCCTAAGGGAGAAGTGGTCCTCGCGGAGGAGCGGCCGGAGCGCGTCCGCGTGCCAGGATGGAGACGTAGTCGAGACGAGGGGCGGCGCATGTTCGGACAGATCCCGTGGCTGGCGCTGTGCGCCGGTGTCACCCTGACGGGGCTGGTGCTCAGCTTCCTGGCCTTCCGCCGCAGGGGGGTCGCGGCGGGCATGCGGATGGCGGCGTGGGCGCTGCTGCCCCTGGCCGCCTACCTGACCGGGGCGCTGCAGGCGCTGTGGACGATCGGCGCGACGGTCGTCGGGTTCGTCACGAGCCTGGTGTTCAACCCGCTCGTGTGGGCCGGCGTCGCGGTGGCGGGGGTGTCGGTGGTCCTGTTCGTGGCCTCCGGGGTGCTGCGCGGCCGGGCGCTGTCCCGGGACGGTGAGTCGCGCAAGGGCCGCAAGGGCCGCCAGGACGCCGCCACAGGCCCGGCGGAGGCCCCGCCGGTCGCCGGAGGACGGCCCGCGCAGGCGGGCAAGCCTGCGGTCGAGGCCCCCGCGAAGCGCAAGAGCGACGACGACTTCTCCGACATCGAGGACATCCTTCGGCGCCGCGGCATCAAGTGACTAGGCTTGTGTCACAGATCCGCGACAGAATCGCGATGGCTCTCTGACAATCCATTCAAGATCGATACGAATGAGTTTCGCGTCAATCACAGTTGAGCCACATAGGCCCGCGGGGGGCTGGTCAGCGCAGCTCAAGGCATAGATTCTGCACCCTGGGGCCGCGACGTGCGGTCTCATGTCACGGATGCCACCAGACCGGACGGTGTCCGGCTCGGACGTCGTCGTCTGCAACCCAGGGGGCATGAACCGCATGCGCAGTTCCTCGGCCACGCGATTCTCGGCGCGCCACCAGGCGCGACGTCGGGAGGGCGCATGACCGCACCGCTCGACGTGCCCGAATCCGCCGCACAGGCCGCGCCCGAAGCGGTCGTGGCGGGCGCGGACCGCAAGGCCATCCAGGGGCGCTCGCTCGGTCAGATCGCCTGGATGCGCCTCAAGCGCGACAAGGTCGCCATGACCGGGGCGGGCGTCATCGTCTTCCTCATCCTGGTCGCGGTCTTCGCGCCGGTGCTCGTGGCGTGGTTCGGTCACCCGCCGCTGGAGTTCCACCGCGACATGATCGACCAGACGACCCAGATCCCCAAGGACAGGTTCGGCGGGATCAGCTGGGAGTACCCGTTCGGCGTCGACCCCGTCTGGGGACGCGACATCTTCAGCCGCATCCTGTACGGCGCCCGCATCTCGCTGCTCATCGCCTTCCTCGCGACCCTGCTGTCGGTGGGCATCGGCACCGTCCTCGGCGTCGTCGCCGGTTACTTCGGCGGCTGGGTCGACAGCCTGATCAGCCGGGCCATGGACGTCTTCCTCGCCTTCCCGCTGCTGGTGTTCGCCATCGCGCTGGCCGGCGTGGTGCCCGACCGGGCGTTCGGTCTCACCGGTGACACGCTGCGCGTCTCGCTGCTGATCTTCATCATCGGCTTCTTCAACTGGCCGTACATCGGGCGCATCATCCGCGGCCAGACGCTGTCGCTGCGCGAGCGCGAGTTCATCGACGCCTCCCGCAGCCTCGGCGCGCGCGGCCCGTACATCATCTTCCGCGAGCTGCTGCCGAACCTGATGGCGCCCATCCTCATCTACTCGACGCTGCTGATCCCCACGAACATCCTGTTCGAGGCGGCGCTGTCGTTCCTCGGCGTGGGCGTGCGGCCCCCGACGCCGACCTGGGGCGGGATGCTCGCCGAGGCGGCGCGCATCTACACCGTCCCGCACTACGCGATCTTCCCCGGCCTGGCCATCTTCATCACCGTGCTGGCCTTCAACCTCTTCGGCGACGGGCTGCGCGACGCACTCGACCCGCGCGGCAGCCGATGAGCCCGCTGACGACCAACCGCTGTTTCCCTGGCTCCTAAACACAAGGGGTGTTGTAAGAGATGAGAAGAAAGCCCGCACTGGGGGTGTCCGCGGTCACCGTGGCGCTCGCCATGGGCCTGGCGGCCTGCGGAGGCACCAGCACCACGCCTCAGTCGTCCGGTGAGCCAGGCCAGCCCGCCGCCGCCGACAAGGCCGACGCCGCGCTGACGGGGGTGTTCAACCCTTCCACCAAGAAGGGCGGCACCATCAAGATGGCCAACTCCGGCGACTGGGACTCGCTGGACCCGGCCGACACCTACTACGGCTACTCGTGGAACTTCATCCGCCTGTACGGCCGGGCGCTGACGATGTTCCCCGGCAAGCCGGGCGCCGAGGGCGCCAAGCCGGTGCCGGACCTGGCCAAGGAGCTGGGCAAGCCGAGCGCTGACTTCAAGACCTGGACCTACACCCTGCGCGACGGTCTCAAGTACGAGGACGGCACCCCGATCACGTCCAAGGACGTGGCCTACGGCGTGGCCCGCTCCTTCGACCGCGAGACCTTCCCGAACGGCCCGACGTACCTCAACGACCTGCTCGACTGGCCGAAGGACTACAAGGGCCCGTACAAGTCGAAGGGCGCCGACTTCAGCTCGGCCGTCGAGACCCCGGACGACAAGACCGTGGTCTTCCACCTGAAGCAGCCCTTCAGCGGCTTCGACTACCTGACGCAGATGTCGGTCACCATGCCGGTGCCGCAGGCCAAGGACACGGGCACCAAGTACCAGGAGCACGTGATCTCCTCGGGCCCGTACAAGTTCGAGAAGAACGAGATCGGCAAGGGCTTCACCCTGGTCCGCAACAACCAGTGGGACCCGGCGACCGACCCGAACCGGCCGGCCCTGCCCGAGCGCTACGAGGTGTCGACCAACGTCAACGCCGACGACATCGACAACCGGGTGATCTCCGGCGACCTGCACGTCGCCATCGAGGGCACCGGCGTCCAGCCGGCGGCGCTCAGCAAGATCCTGCCGGACCCGGCGCTGAAGGCCCGTACGGACAACCCGACGATCCAGCGGCTCTGGTACACCTCGATCAACCCGACGGTCAAGCCGTTCGACAACAAGGACTGCCGCATCGCCATCCAGTACGCGGCGGACAAGACCGGCTACGTCGCGGCCTACGGCGGCACCACCGGCGGCGAGATCGCCACCCACCTGCTGCCCCCGGGCATCCCGGGCTCGCAGAAGATCGACCTGTACCCGAGCCCCGAGGGCAAGGGCGACCTGGCCAAGGCCAAGGAGCACCTGGCCAAGTGCGGTCACCCGAACGGCTTCGAGACGAACATCTCCTACCGCGCCGAGCGTGACAAGGAGAAGAAGACGGCTGAGGGCCTCAAGGAGTCGCTGGCCCGCGTCGGCATCAACGTGACGCTCAAGCCGTACCCGCTGAAGGACTACTTCTCCCTCTACGCCGGCAAGCCGTCGTTCGTGGTGAAGGAGAACCTGGGCCTGGCCATCAACGGCTGGGGCTCCGACTGGCCCGACGGCTACGGCTTCCTCCAGCAGATGACCGACAGCCGCGTCATCCGCGAGGGCGGCGGCTCGTCCAACCTCTCGGTCCGCATCCCCGAGGTCGACAAGATGTTCGACCAGGTGCTCCAGGAGGCCGACACGGCCAAGCGTGAGGCGATCTACGCCGCCATCGACAAGCGCGTCATGGAGGAGTCGGTCATCCTGCCCGGCATCGTGGCCAAGTCGCTGCTCGTCCGGGGCAAGGGTCTCACCAACGTCCTGATCAACGACGGTCAGCAGATGTACGACTACGTGGCCATGGGCATCCAGTAGTCACGTCCGTGCCGGATACCGAGTAGTAAGGCAGGTGAAGGCCGCAGGTGGCCGCCCGGAGCGAACCTCCGGGCGGCCACCGGGCCGGGCACTGTGTTCACATACATCATCAGGCGCCTGATCGGCGCGGTGCTCATGCTCGCGATCGTGAGCATGGCCACCTTCGCGATCTTCTTCCTCGTGCCGCGCCTGGCCGGCGCGACTCCCGAGAGCATGGCCAGCCGCTACGTCGGCCGCACCGCCACGGAGGAGACCGCCAAGCTGGCCGCCGAGCGCCTCGGGTTCAACGATCCCCTGATCGTGCAGTACGGCAGGTACGTCAAGGGCATCGTCGCCGGAGCCGACTACGACTACGGCGCCGGTGTCGAGCAGTGCCCGGCCCCCTGCCTCGGCTACTCGTTCATCACCCGCCAGCCCGTCTTCCCCGACCTGATGGACCGGCTCCCGATCACGCTGTCGCTCGCCATCGGCGCGGCCGTCATCTGGGTGCTGCTCGGCGTCGGGATCGGCGTGCTGTCGGCGCTGCGAAGAGGCACCCTGTTCGACCGGGCGGCCATGGTCATCGCCCTGGCGGGCGTCTCGCTGCCCATCTTCTTCACGGCGCTGCTGTCGCTGCAGTTCTTCTCCTACGGCAACCCGTTCGCCTGGGCGGCGCAGGGCGGCTACTACGTCACGTTCAACGACTCGCCGGTGCTGTGGGCCTACGGCCTGCTGCTGCCGTGGATCACGCTGGCCTTCCTGTTCGCCGCCGGGTACGCCCGGCTCACCCGGGCGGGCATGCTGGAGACGATGAACGAGGACTACATCCGCACGGCCCGCGCCAAGGGCCTGGTCGAGCGCAAGGTCATCACCAAGCACGGCCTGCGCGCCGCGCTCACCCCGATCATCACGATCTTCGGTCTGGACTTCGGCCTGCTCATCGGCGGCGCCGTCCTCACCGAGAGCGCCTACTCGCTCAACGGCCTCGGCAAGTACGCCATCGACGCCATCACCAACCAGGACCTGCCCAAGGTCATGGGGGTCACCCTCCTGGCCGCGCTGTTCGTCATCCTGGCCAACCTGATCGTCGACCTCCTCTACGCGGTCGTCGACCCGAGAGTGAGGCTGTCGTGAGCCCCCAGAGCTTCCTCGACGTCAAAGACCTGAAGATCCACTTCCCGACGGACGACGGTCTCGTCAAGTCCGTCGACGGGCTGACCTTCCGCCTCGAACGCGGCAAGACCCTCGGCATCGTCGGCGAGTCCGGCTCCGGCAAGAGCGTCACCAGCCTCGGCATCCTCGGCCTGCACAAGGGCGGCTCGGCCCGGATCTCCGGCGAGATCTGGCTCGACGGCGAGGAACTCGTCAGCGCCTCGCAGGAGCACGTACGCGGCCTGCGCGGCAAGAAGATGGCGATGATCTTCCAGGATCCGCTGTCGGCCATGCACCCGTACTACACGGTCGGCGACCAGATCATCGAGGCGTACCGCATCCACCACGACGTCTCCAAGGCCGTGGCCAGGAAGCACGCCGTCGACATGCTGGGCCGCGTCGGCATCCCCGAGCCGAGCCGCCGCGTCGACTCCTACCCGCACGAGTTCTCCGGCGGCATGCGCCAGCGCGCCATGATCGCCATGGCGCTCTCGTGCGACCCCGAGCTGCTCATCGCCGACGAGCCGACCACCGCGCTCGACGTCACCGTGCAGGCCCAGATCCTCGACCTCATGCGCGACCTGCAGCGCGAGTTCGACTCCGCGCTCATCATCATCACCCACGACCTGGGCGTGGTCGCCGAGCTGTCCGACGACATCCTCGTCATGTACGGCGGCAAGTGCATCGAGTACGGCTCGGCCGACGACATCTTCTACCGTCCCGAGCACCCCTACACCTGGGGTCTCCTGGGGTCCATGCCCCGCCTCGACCGCGAGCCCACCGAGCGGCTCCTCCCGATCAAGGGCAGCCCGCCGTCGCTCATCAACGTCCCGCCCGGCTGCGCCTTCCACCCGCGCTGCCCGTACGCGGAGCGCACCGGCGGCAAGGCCGACACCGAGGTGCCCGCGCTCACCGAGACCGAGGGCGGCCACCTCGTGCGCTGCCACATGAGCCCGGCCGAGCGGCGCGCCCTGTGGGAGAACGAGATCAAGCCAGTGCTGGAGACCCAGTGAGCGAGCCACAGACCCAGCCCGCGGCCCAGACCGTGACCGAGCCCGCCCGGCAGGGCGAGCCGCTCCTGTCCGTCCGCGACATGGAGAAGCACTTCCCCGTCACCAAGGGCCTGCTCAAGCGCCAGGTCGGCGCCGTCAAGGCCGTCGACGGCATCAGCTTCGACGTCTACAAGGGCGAGACGCTCGGCCTGGTGGGGGAGTCCGGCTGCGGCAAGTCCACCACGGGCCGCCTGGTCACCCGGCTGCTGGAGCCCACGGCCGGCCAGGTCGTGTTCGAGGGCCGCGACATCACGCACATGGGCCAGGGCCGGCTCCGGCCGCTCCGGCGCGACATGCAGATGATCTTCCAGGACCCGTACTCGTCGCTGAACCCCCGCCACACGGTCGGCGCCATCGTCGGCGCCCCGTTCCGCATCCAGGGCGTCAAGACCGAGAACGGCGTCAAGAAGGCCGTCCAGGACATCCTCGAACTCGTCGGCCTCAACCCCGAGCACTACAACCGCTACCCGCACGAGTTCTCCGGCGGACAGCGGCAGCGCATCGGCATCGCCCGCACGCTCGCGCTCAAGCCCAAGCTGATCATCGCCGACGAGCCGGTCTCGGCGCTCGACGTGTCCATCCAGGCCCAGGTCGTCAACCTGCTGGAGGACCTGCAGAACGAGCTCGACCTCACGTACGTGGTGATCGCCCACGACCTGTCCGTGGTGCGCCACATCAGCGACCGCGTCGCCGTCATGTACCTGGGCAAGATCGTCGAGATCGCCGACCGCAAGAGCCTGTACGCCGCGCCCATGCACCCGTACACCAACGCCCTGATGTCGGCCGTCCCCGTGCCCGACCCGCGGGGCCGCGCCGGGCGCGAGCGCATCCGCCTCACCGGCGACGTGCCGAGCCCGCTCAACCCGCCGCCCGCCTGCCGCTTCCACACCCGCTGCTGGAAGGCGCAGGAGATCTGCAAGAAGGTCGAGCCGCCGCTGGCGGAGCTGGCCGGCGGCCACCAGGTCGCCTGCCACTTCCCGGAGAACGCCCCGGACGCGCCCACGCCCGGCAAGGACGAGCCGGTCAAGGCCTGACACCACCCGCCCGCCTCCCGGGAAGACCCGGGGGCGGGCGGTCGTGTGCGTGCCGCCGGCAGGCAGGCGGCTAGGAGAGCGCTCCGGGCGTGATCAGCCCCGTCTCGTACGCCAGCACCACGGCCTGCACCCGGTCGCGCAGGCCCAGCTTCGTCAGCACGTTGCCGACGTGCGTCTTGACCGTCGTCTCGCTCACCACGAGCTTGGCCGCGATCTCGGCGTTGGACATGCCCTTGGCGATCAGCCGCAGCACCTCCAGCTCCCGCTCGGTCAGCCGGTCCAGCCGCGCCGGGGCGGGCTGCTCGTAGGCCGCCGGCAGCCGCGTCGCGAACCGGTCCAGCAGGCGCCGGGTCACGCTGGGCGCCACGATCGCGTCGCCCGCCGCCACCACCCGGATCGCCTGCACCAGCTCGTCCGGCGGCACGTCCTTCAGCAGGAAGCCGGACGCCCCCGACCGCAGCGCCTCCACGATGTACTCGTCGAGGTCGAAGGTCGTCAGCACCAGCACCTTCGGCACGTGCGCCCCCGGCGCCGCCTCCCGCACGATCCGGCGGGTCGCCTCGATCCCGTCGACCCCCGGCATGCGGATGTCCATGAGCACCACGTCGGGCAGCAGGGCCCGGGTCTGCTCCTGGGCGTCCTTGCCGTCGCCGGCCTGCCCCACGACCGTGATGTCCGGCTCGGCCTCGAGGATCAGGCGGAACCCCGTGCGCAGCAGCGGCTGGTCGTCCACCAGCAGCACCCTGATCGTCATTGTCCGTCCTTCAACGGGAACCTCGCCCGCACCTCGAAACCGCCCCCCGGCCTCGGGCCGATGCTGAGAATTCCACCATAGAGTGCGACACGCTCGCGAATCCCCACCAATCCATGGCCCCTGCCCCTCCGGATCCCGCCTCCATCGCCACCGCTCTCGTAGGCGCCGCCCTCATGAGGGTCGCCGTCAGGGGCGTCGAGCCCGCCGCCGGGACCGCGTCCGTCGTCCTCGACGCGGACGTCCAGCTCGTGCGGCTCGTACCGCACCGTCACCCGGGCCGCCGCGCCCGGGCCCGCGTGCCGCAGCGCGTTCGTCAGCCCCTCCTGAACCAGCCGGTACGCCGCCAGGTCCACGCCCGCCGGGATCGGCCCCGGCGCGCCCTCCACCGTGAGCCCGGTCGCCAGCCCCGCCTCCCGCATCTGGTCCACCAGCGCCGGCAGGTCACTCGTGCCCGGCTGCGGCCCCAGCTCGGCCCGCGCGCCCGCCCGCAGCACCCCGACGATGTTCCGCATCTCGGTCAGCGCCAACCGGCCCGTCTCCTCGATCGCCGTCAGCGCCTCGCTCGCCACCTCGGGGTCCGAGGCCAGCACCCGGCGCGCCGCCGACGCCTGGACGGTCATCACGCTCACGTGGTGGGCCACCACGTCGTGCAGCTCGCGTGCGATGCGGGAACGCTCCTCGGCCCGGGCCGCCCGCCGGTCGGCCGAGCGGGCCCGCTCCAGGCGCGCCGCCCGGTCCTTCAGCTCCTCCATGTACGCGCGGCGCAGCCGCAGGCTCCGGCCCACGCCCCACACGGCCACCAGGGCCACGACCACCACGAGGTGGTCGCTCCAGGCCACCGGCGCGCCGGCCCCCGCCGCCGCGGACGCCGCGTACAGCACCAGAGACAGGGCCAGGCCGCCCAGCGCCACCGCCAGACCCCGGTAGGCGGCCACCGAGTACAGCATCACCAGCCCGGCCGCCCCCGTCAGGCCCGTGCCGTACCCCAGGCCCTCCAGCGCCGTCTCGGGCACCAGAGCCGCGCACAGGCCGGTCAGCGGCCACCGCCTGCGCACCGCGACGGGCACGCCCGCCAGCAGCACCAGCACGACGCCCAGCGCGTCCGGCTCCCGCAGCCCCTCCGCCGGCACGCCGCGCGCCCCGGGACCCCAGAAGGTGAGCAGCGTCAGCGAGACGACGGCCACGAGCACGGCGAGGAAGGCGTCGCGCACCAGCAGCCGGCGCGGCCGCCCCGCCCGGCCCCACATCCTCATGGCAGTCTTCCGCTGCGGCCGGCCGAGGCGTCGAAGGGGCGTCCCACCGGGGTGTCGATGGAGCCCGCCGTCGCGGTGACGGGAGTGACGCGTCCCGGCCGAAGGGACAACAGGGCGGGAGGCCCCGGAGGCAGGAGGGCGGGATGCGTCGGGGGATGGAGGCGGGGTGTGAACCCCTGGGACACGTTCAAGCCTCCCCGCGTGCCGTCACTGCTCCGCCCCGCCTCCACCGGCGGGGTGCCTGCCACTGTAAGCCCGTGCCACCCCCGCCGACCTCCTCCTACGGGAGGAACCGGACGTCCTGCACAAGGTGAGCCTCGAGCGGGGTCATGACCGAACCCCAGCAGGCTGGAGACCTTCGGGAGGCGGTCGCCGGCGGGACGCGTCCGCCGGCGACTCGAGTGTGGTGGCCCGGGCTCAGGACACGACCCGGGTGTTCTGCGCGGCGGCGATCCTCCACTGGCCGCCCTCCTTGGCCAGCACGTAGAACGGCCTGCCCTCGGGCACGTCGTCGACGGGCTGCCCGTCGTGCGTCACCGGCCGCTGCCGGGCGTTCACGGCGGCCACGTCCGGGCGGACGAACAGGATGCGCTCGACCTCGTACACGGCCGTCGAGTCCTTCATCGCGCCGGGCAGCACCTTGTGCGTGAACGCGCTGATCTCATCCCAGCCCGACAGCCGCTTGCCGTGAGCGGTGGTCCACACGGGGTCCTGGGTGCGGAACGCGCTCATGAACGCCTCGGGCAGCTCGTTCTGCTGAGCGTGCTCGATCTCGGCGACGAGCCGGATGATCGCCTGGACGTCGTCCTGCTCGTCGGGGGTGCCGAAAACCTGGATGCTCATCGTCTTTCCTTCGCTTTTCGTCGTCGTGCGAGATCAGTTGGCGGAGCCGGCGCGAAGCTCGGCCACGGCGTCCTCGTGCCGGGGCTGCCAGCCCAGCTCCCGCCGCGCCGCATCGCCGCTGACGCTCTGGTCGAGGGCCAGGGCGTCGGCGAACGCCTCACCGAGCGCCTCGCGCGCCTCGTCCAGCGGCCAGGCCTGCGGTCGCCCGGGGACTCCGGCGGCGTCGCCGGCCGCGGCGGCGAGGTCGGGCACGGACACCGCGGGCTCCGTGACCCCGTGCCACAGCGTCCCGGCGGGTGCCCGCTCAAGGGCCACTACGAAGAGATCGGCCAGATCGTCGACGTGCACCATGGGCCAGCGCACCGCGTCCTCCCCGACGTACCGCGGGGCTCCGTGCTTGCGCGCCAGGTCCACAAGGAGCGCCGGGATCCCGCCGCCGCGCCCGTGGACGATGCCCGGTCGGATCACCACGGACCGCACCCCCTGAGCGGCGGCGTCGATCACCTGGCGCTCGATGGCCGGCCGGTAGCCGACGATCGGAATGGGGTTCGTCGGGGTGTCCTCGCCGGCGGGCTCGGGGCCGGTGGCGCCGAGGACCCACACGCCGCTCGTGTAGACGAACGCCCGCCCGGTGCCCCGGAGCGGCTCCGTCAACGCGGCCACGGCGGCGGCGTCCGCTTCGGCGTCACCCGTGGGTGTCGCCAGGTTGACCACCGCGTCGATGTCGGCCGTCACCGCGGCGCTCAACGAGGACGGGTCGGTCAGGTCGCCGGCGCGCCGCACGCGGCCCCGCTGCGACCCGTCGCCGGAACGGGACAGCTCCACCACTTCGTGGCCTGCCTCGGCCAGGCGGTCTGCGACCACGGCCCCGATGTAACCGGTGGCGCCCACAACCAGGATCTTCATGTCAGCCCTCCATCAAAAATTTCGATGTCGAAAACTTAAGGGATAGGTCCCCGCTATGTCAAACACTTCCATGTCGAAGTGTTAGCCTCTAGGGGATGTCACACCATCTCCGGAGGAGCCTATGACCGTCTCCGATCCTCGCGACGGGGTGGACGCGATTGTCGCCCAATGGCGGATGGTCCGCCCTGACCTGGATGTCACGCCCATGGAAGTCATCGGCCGGCTGTCCCGCTCCTCCCGCCTGCTGGAACGCGCGCTCAAGGAGAACTTCGCCGCCCACGGCATCGAGCCGTGGGAGTTCGACGTGCTGGCCACCCTGCTGCGCGCCGGCCCCCCCCACGTGCTCAACGCCGGCGAGCTCAGTGCCGCCGCCATGGTCAGCTCGGCGGCTCTGACCAACCGCATCGACCGGCTCGAGGACAAGGGACTGGTCGACCGCGCGGTCGACCCGGACCACCGGCGTCGCGTCCTCATCTCCCTGACCGACGAGGGCCTGCGCCTGGTGAACACGCTGGTCGAACAGCACCTGGCGTACGAGCGCCGGCTCCTGGGCGACCTCGGTCCCGCCGACAGCGAACACCTCGCCGCCCTCCTGCGCCGCCTGCTCGTCTCCCTCGGAGACACCGAGCCCTCACGCTAGCGCCAGGTACGTGTCATGGGCTGAGGGGGTGACCACGTAGGCGGCCACGAGTGCGCGCCGTCACGGCGAGCACCCCGTGAGCCCTCACGACCGGCCATGACAGAGGCGAGCCGGCGTCGGCGCGTGCGCGTGACGCCGGCCGTGCCGTACGACATCGCGAAGACCGGCAACCAGCGCGAAGACCGGCGACAGAGGCCGGCCGGCGCCGGCGCGTGCGGGTGACGCCGGCTGTGCCGTAGGACATCAGGAGACCGGCGACAGTGGAGCCGGCGTCGGCGGGTGCGCGTGAGGACGCGAGCCGAGGACCCGACGACGAAGGCACGCCGGCGAGAAACCGAAGATCACATCACAACTCGTCCGTGGCGGCACGGCGGTTGCGGCGGACGGTGTCGCCCGGCTCGCGCGCGGGCACCGGCGGCGGCGTGCCGCCGAACTCCGGGCACAACGCCTGGTGGTCGCACCAGTCGCACAGCCGGCTGCGCCGCGCCCGCCACTCGCCCGACCGCAGCGCCCGCTCGATCGCCTCCCACAGCGCCCGCACCTTGCGCTCGGTGGCCAGCAGGTCGGCCTCGTCGGGCGCGTACCGCAGCACCTCGCCCTTGCCGCCCAGGTAGACCAGCTGGAGTAACCTCGGCACCTCGCCGCGCAGCCGCCACAGCACCAGAGCGTAGAACTTCATCTGGAACAGCGCCTTCGCCTCGAAGTCGGGCCCGGGCGCGCTGCCCGTCTTGTAGTCGACCACGCGGACCTCGCCGCTCGGCGCGACGTCGAGCCGGTCGACGTAGCCGCGCAGCATCAGCCCGCCGTCCAGCACCGCCTCGACGTACAGCTCCCGCTCGGCGGGCTCCAGGCGGGTCGGGTCCTCCAGCGTGAAGTAGCGCTCCAGCATGGCCCGCGCCTGCGCCAGCCACTCGGCCTGCTCGGCCTCGCCGGCGAACATCTCCGCGTACTGCGGCTCCTCGTCGAGCAGCCGCCGCCACTGGGGCTCCAGCAGCTCCAGGGCCGCCTGAACCGAGCGCCCCGGGGCAGGCAGGTCGTAGAGACGCTCCAGCACCGCGTGGACCACCGTGCCGCGCACGGCCGCCGGCGACGGCTTCTCCGGCAACTGGTCGACCACGCGGAAGCGGTAGAGAAGGGGACAGGTCATGAAGTCGCCCGCCCGGGACGGGGAGAGAGCTCCGATGATCACCGGATCGGTCAACGTCATGCACCGCACTCTAGGTCACGCCCCCGACAGAACCGAGACGCGGAAAGCGGGATCACCCCGTCCGGCGCGTAGCATCGAGGCAGCGACACCCATGACGGACGGCGAGGAGTTCGGTGAGCGAGCAGAGCCCCCAGCAGGAGTTCTCGGGCCTGAGGATGGGAAAGCCGTTCGGCATCCCGGTCTACGTCTCGTGGACCTGGTTCATCGTCGCCGCGTTCATCACGTGGATGTACGGCAAGAACGTACGCGACGAGCTGCCGGAACTCGACGCGCCCGCCGCCTACGCCGTCGCCTTCGTCTTCGCTGTCCTGCTGTACGTGTCGGTGCTGCTGCACGAGCTGGCCCACAGCGTCCTGGCCAAGGCGTACGGCCTGCCGGTGCGCCGCATCACCCTCTACCTGCTCGGCGGCGTGTCCGAGATCGAGAAGGAACCGCCCACGCCGGGCAAGGAGTTCATGGTCGCCGCGGCGGGGCCCGCGCTGTCGCTGGCGCTCGGCGGCGCCGGCCTGCTCGCCGACGTGTACCTCGTCACCGGCGGAGGCATCCCCCAGCAGCTGATCTGGCAGCTCTGGGTCTCCAACCTCATCGTCGGCGTCTTCAACCTGCTGCCGGGGCTGCCGCTCGACGGCGGCCGGATGCTGCGCGCCGGCGTGTGGAAGCTCACCCGCAAGCCCGGCACCGGCACCGTCGCCGCCGCCTGGGGCGGCCGGATCCTGGCCGTGCTGCTCGTCGTCGCGTCGCTCGCCATGGCCGCCACGAGCGGCCGGAACCTGGACTACAGCGGCATGATCTGGCCGCTGGTGCTGGCCTCCTTCATCTGGATGGGCGCCTCGCAGTCGCTGCGCGTGGCCCGCATCCGCGCCCGCATCCCGCAGGTCAACGCCCGTTCCCTGGCGCGGCGCGCGATCCCCGTCAGCGGCGACATGCCGCTGGCCGAGGCGCTGCGCCAGGCCGGCGAGCGGCGGGCCGGCGCGCTCGTCGTCGTCGACCACGACGGCCGGCCCGTCGCGATCGTCAACGAGACCGCCGTGCAGGCCACCCCGGAGCACCGCCGCCCCTGGGTGAACGTCGCCTCCCTGGCCAAGTCGCTGGAGCCGTCCATGATCCTCGCCGCCGACCTGACCGGCGAGCCGCTCATCGACGCCATGCGCGAGACCCCGGCGGGGGAGTACCTCCTGGTCGAGCGGAGCGGCGAGATCTACGGCGTCCTCGCCACGTCCGACGTCAACCGCGTCTTCACCGGCGTCTGACCCCACTCCGGCTACGCCCTGGATGTCCGCGCGGCGGGGTCCACGGTCTGAGGCCTGGGGGTTCGCGTGGCGGGGTCCGCGTCCGGGGCCTGGGAATTCGCCTGGCGGGGTCCGCGGTCTGTGGCCCCGGGGCCGCGCGGTGCGGTCCGCGGTCCAGGGCCGGCCGTTCGGCGGGCCCCAGGGGGTACCCCGCCGCCCCGGCGTGGCCCCGCCCGGCCGGGGCGGGCGGCGTCTCCAGGCGTCCCCCGGGCGTCCTCCCAAGAGGAGCGGCTCGTCCCAGGTGGTTCGCCGCGGTGCTCAAGGCCGGTTCTGGTGGGCTTCGACCGGTCGGGCGGCCTCTTCTGGGGGTGCGTCTGATTTGTCCCACTCGAATAACCGGCAGCCCCCGGCTAGTGTCGTAACTGGTGATCAGGCCGGATGCGCGCCGGCCCGATCCCACCCCCGGCGGTTCGAGGATGCGACGGCTGGCCGATAGTGTTCCGTTTGGCCGAACTCACAGACCGGAGGGGTTCGCCGCGGCCCGACGATCCGACGGATCGGCACCGCCTCGCCGTGGCGCCCCCCGCCGCTGGGACGCGTAAGGCTGGTGGCCAGCACGGCAGTGCGGGTGCCGTAAATTCGCCGGCTTCCGGGGAGGAGAGTTGAGTGACCGAGCGCAGCGAGGGCACCGTTGAGCGTCAGCGCACCACCGTCGGCGTGAAGGAGGACTCATGACCGACCAGGGCTTCGGCGTGGTGCGTCCGCTCCCCGGCGACGGTCTCGTCGCCTACCTCGGAGGGCTGCTGCTGGCCTGCGACGCGGGGGAGGCCGCCGCGGACGACCTGCTGGAGGCGTTGCGCTCGACGGCCGCCTCCGGCGGCGACGGCCGGGCCCTCGCCAGGCGCGCGGCCCAGGTGCTCGCCGCCAACATGACCGGCGACCCCGCCACCTGCGCGGTGGCCGGCCCCGTCGGCGGCGGCGGCGTCGCCGTGCTCGTCAGCGGATCGGCCGCGGCCGTCATCACCACCGCCGACGGCGAGACCCGCCTGGCCGGCAGCGACTCCCTGACCTGGGCCGACCGGCTCATCGCGGGCCCCGTCGAGCGGGTGGAGCTCACCCTGCCCGGCGCCGGCACCCCGCATCCGGCCGTCGGCTTCGACGGCGGCGTCGTCCACGGCGGCGGCCTGGCCGGCGACTTCGGCGGCCTCGGCGAGCGGGCCGCCCCCGCGCCGGCCCGGCAGCTCACCAGCGAGCTGCCGAACACGGCGCTGCACATGGAACCCGACCTCATCCAGCCGCCCGCTCCCGAGCGCGCCCCGGTGAGCATGCCGCCCTACCCGATGTCGGGCGACCAGCCGCCGGCCGCCGCGCCGCAGGGGCCCGGCTTCCAGCCCGGGCCGCCGTCGGGGCCGCAGGCCGCCCCCTCGCCGGAGCCCGCGGGCACCGGCGCGTCCCTCGGCTTCCCGCCGTCACCCGCCGAGCAGTCGCCCGCCTCACCGTTCCAGCCGCTGCACGAGCAGCCGCAGCCCGGCGGCTACCCCAGCTACGACGAGCCCGCCCACACGCCCAACGGCGCCGGCGAGCCGTACGACCAGCCGGGACAGCCCGAGCCGCAGCCCGGCCCCCACCTGTCGGCGGTGCCCGACTACTTCGAGCCCGCCCAGCCCTCCGGCCCGCCCTCGGGCGACTATCCGGACCCGTACGACCAGGGCGGCCAGCCCGGGCCGGCCCAGCACGGCGGCCAGGAGCAGCCCGAGCACGGCGACCGCCCGCTCGTCTACGGGGTCGACTGCAAGAACGACCACTTCAACGACCCGCGCTCGCCCTACTGCGCGGTCTGCGGCATCGCCCTGGTGCAGCGCACCCTCGTCCCGTACAAGGGGCCCCGCCCGTCGCTCGGGGTCCTCATCCTGGACGACGGCACGACGCTGCCGCTGGAGACCGACTACCTCCTGGGCCGCGACCCCGAGCGCGCCCCCGAGGTGGCCGGCGGCTCGGCCCGTCCCGCCAAGGTCACCAGCCCCGACGGCTCGGTCTCGCGCCGCCACCTGCGGGTGGCGCTCGACGGCTGGGACGTCAACCTGGTCGACCTCGGCTCGGTCAACGGCACCCAGATCCAGCCGCCGGGCGACCCCAACTTCTACGACATCCCGCCCAACGAGCCGGTCACGATCGCCCCGGGCACCACGGTCCGGGTGGGCGTGTCCCGCACGATGCGCTTCGAACCGCACCGCACCTGAGCGAGCCGCCCACCGGCGGGGCACAGCTCGTCAGCCGGCCTGCGCGCGAGGCGGCAACCGGCCGGGCGCATCCGGCCACCGGGCCCGCGCGACCACCCGAGGTCGCGCGGGTCTCGTCGTCTCTCTCCGTGAGATGGGCTCCGTGAGACGGGCTCCGTGAGACGGGCTCCGTGAGGCAGCGTCCCGTGAAGCCGCGCGCGGGCGGCCTCGTCACGTGGGCCGTCACCGTGAGGCGGCCGGGTGGCCCTCGCCGAAGGCGTGCACCCCGCGCAGCAGCCGAGCGGCCGCGTCCAGGCCGCTGGCCGCCTCCAGGGCGCGTCCCCCGGCGGTGGCGAGCCGGCTCAGCAGGTGCTCGTCATGGTCGCCGAAGTCCCGCCCGGCCACCCACAGCCGCAGGTGCTCACGGGCCGCCAGCGGCACCGGGGCCGCCAGGAACCCCGGCTCGTCCACCGGCGCGTCCCGCGGCAGGCGCACCGGCCGGTCGGACGCGGCCAGGAGCCTGAGCACCCCCGACTCGGCCAGCCACGGCCGCACCCGCAGCGGATCGCCGGGCGGCGCGTGGACATGGACGGCGTGGGCCGTCCGATGCAGCGGGTCCACCCGGACGAGTCCGGCGTATCCCGTGCCGGAGAGGGAGGCCGCGGCACGGGCCAGCAGATCGGCCAGCGCCGCCGCGTCCGGGCAGGCGAACGAGCGGATGAGTTCGTGCACGGTGACATGGGCGCGGTTGCCAGGCATCGAGGTTCCCTCCGCGGAGGGGAAGAGATCGCGTGGTCTCATCACGCGCATCTACGGGTGCGGTGACCCGGAGTATTCTCCGAGACGCGCCCGTTGACCAGACCTCAACGGGAAAGTCCGATTTTTGCCAGCCGTGCCGCCCGCCCACGGGGGGCGCGTTCGGAGCGCCACCGCGCCCGGACTCGCGTCAAGGCGCTCACGCCTGGCCGGATCGCAGGCGCACCCACTGGATGTCGTCGGCCCGCGTGCCGTCCCCCTTGGGGAACAGCTCGTGGTGCAGGCACTCGCGCGCGAACCCCGCCCGCCGCAGCACCGCGTGCGACGCCTCGTTGGCCACGTCCGTCCCGGCCGTGATCCGGTGCAGCGGGGTGTGCGCGAACGCCCAGTCCACCAGCAGCCGTACGGCCCGCGTCATGAAGCCCCGGCCCCGGTACTCCTCCAGCAACGAGTAACCCACCATGGCCTGCCCCAGCACCGGCACCACCTGCATGAGCTGCACGTGCCCCGCGAACGCTCCCGACTCCGCGTCGCGGATCGCGAGCTCCATCCGCTGGCCCGTCACCCACCAGTAGCCGGTGTTGCGGCAGCGCCGCTCGATCTCCTCCAGCGTGGCCGCCGGGCCCACCGCGTAGGCCCGCACGCTGGGCTGGGCCATCATCCGCTGGAAGTGCCCGGCGTCGCCGAGCCCCATGGGCACGAGCCGTACGACGCCGTCGCCCAGCTCGCCGCCCTCGAACGGCGGCAGGTACGGCGGCGCCTCATCGCCCGAGTCCAGCGCCAGCCGCCCGAACAGCACGTGGTCGGTCAGCCGCCCGTCGCGCGTCTCCCGCGCGTCGCGCCGCCGCCCCTCCTCCCGGAAGCCCGCCTTCAGCGCCACCCGCAGCGACGCGACGTTCTCCGCGCCCGCCTGCAGCTCGACCCGGTGCACTCCCTGGTCGAACAGCCACTGCGTCACCGCCCGCACGGCCGCCGTGGCCACGCCCTTGCCCCGCGCCCACGGTGCGACCAGGTAGCCGATCTCGACCGCGCCCCACCGGTCGGGCGCGGACACGCGTACCGCCCCGGCGTAGGCGCCGTTCTCGGCGACGGTGAACTCGGCGCCGCCCTCCTCCCACCTCCGCGCCGCCCTGGCCACGTGGTCGCGGGCGTCCTGCTCGGTGTACGGCGACGGCAGCAGGGGCAGGAACCTCGCCGTCACCGGGTCGCGGCCCGTGGCGGTCATCGCCTCCACGTCGGCCTCCTCAGGGGCGCGCAGGACGAGGGATCCGGTGGACAGGACGGCGCGAGGGAGCATCACCCATACATATCGCGCGTCAGAGGCCGGTCGAAAGCCCTATAACCTTGCCGCCATGGGTTTCCGCAGGCATGGGCCGTTCCAGGTGGGGGATCAGGTGCAGCTCACCGACCCCAAGAACAAGCGCCACACGTTCACGCTCAAGCAGGACGGCGTCTTCCACACGCACAAGGGCGCCATCCCGCACAGCGACCTGATCGGGCAGCCGGAGGGCTCCGTGGTGCGCTCCTCCGGCGGCACCCAGTACCTCGCGTTCCGGCACCTGCTGCAGGACTACACCCTGGCGATGCCGCGCGGCGCCGCGGTGATCTACCCGAAGGACGCCTCGATGATCGTCGGCATGGCCGACATCTTCCCGGGCGCCCGGGTCATCGAGGCGGGCGTCGGGTCGGGCGCGCTGACCTGCTTCCTGCTGCGGGCCGTCGGCCCGGAGGGGCACGTCACCTCGTACGAGCGCCGCCAGGACTTCGCCGACGTCGCCCGCGGCAACGTGGAGAAGTTCTTCGGCACCGAGGAGGACGGCCCGCTGGCCAACTGGCGGCTGGTCGTCGGCGACCTCGTGGCCTCGATCGACGAGGTCGACGTCGACCGCGTCATCCTCGACATGCTGGCGCCGTGGGAGTGCGTCGACGCCGCCGCCAAGGCGCTGACGCCCGGAGGCGTGATCTGCTGCTACGTGGCCACGACCACGCAGATGTCCAAGACCGTCGAGGTTATCCGCGATCACGGGAGTTTCACGGAGCCCCATGCGTGGGAGACCCTGGTTCGCGACTGGCATGTCGAAGGACTCGCCGTACGGCCCGATCACCGGATGATCGGCCACACGGGTTTCCTCGTCACCGCCCGCCGCATGGCGGACGGCGTCACACCCCCGCCACGTCGCCGACGACCGAAGGGAACCACCGAAGAACTATGACAATTCGGCCACGAGGCTTCTTTGGTGCGTGAGACGGGAACAAGCCGCCGGGCTACCGCGCTGGCAGGATTAAACGCACAATCGAGGATTATTCACCGAACACTGAATGTCACTCTACGAACACTGCCCGGCCAGGTTACGGAGGGGCCCGAGATAGGTAAGGTCCTAAGTAGTCGCCCTCGACTGGGAAGGAGGTGACGGGGCGTGGCAGCTCGCGATGATGCAGAGGCTCGAGCCGCGCAGCGCGAACGGGAGGTCGCTGATCTTTCAACACAGGTCTCCTTCCTGCAAGAGGAGATCACCGCGCTGAGGCGGAAGCTGGCCGAGTCACCCCGTCAGGCCAGAGTCCTCGAAGAGCGCCTTCACGAGGCACAGGCGAACCTCGCGGCCGTCACCGGCCAGAACGAGCGCCTGGTCGCCACGCTGAAGGAGGCCCGAGACCAGATCGTCGCCCTCAAGGAGGAGGTCGACCGGCTGGCGCAGCCGCCATCCGGCTTCGGCACCTTCCTGGAGGCCCGGGAAGACGGCACGATCGAGGTGTTCACCGGCGGCCGCAAGCTGCGGGTGAACGTCAGCCCGGCCGTCGACGTCGACTCGCTGAGGCGTGGCCAGGAGGTCATGCTCAACGAGGCCCTCAACGTGGTCGAGGCCCTCGGCTACGAAGAGGTCGGCGAGATCGTCATGCTCAAGGAGCTCCTCGACGAGGGCAAGCGCGCCCTGGTCATCTCGCACGCCGACGAGGAGCGCGTGGTCCGCCTGGCCGACTCGCTGGTGGGCCAGCCGATCAGAGCCGGCGACTCCCTTCTGCTGGAGCCCCGCTCCGGCTACGTCTACGAGCGCATTCCCAAGTCCGAGGTGGAGGAGCTCGTGCTGGAGGAGGTGCCCGACATCTCCTACGAGGAGATCGGCGGCCTTTCCCGGCAGATCGAGCAGATCCGCGACGCCATCGAACTGCCCTACCTGCACGCCGACCTGTTCCGCGAGCACCAGCTGCGCCCGCCCAAGGGCGTGCTGCTCTACGGCCCTCCCGGCTGCGGCAAGACGCTCATCGCCAAGGCGGTCGCCAACTCCCTGGCCAAGCAGGTCGCGGAGAAGACCGGCCAGTCCGGCAAGAGCTTCTTCCTCAACATCAAGGGCCCCGAGCTGCTCAACAAGTACGTCGGCGAGACCGAGCGGCACATCCGCCTGGTCTTCCAGCGGGCCCGGGAGAAGGCCTCCGAGGGCACCCCGGTCATCGTGTTCTTCGACGAGATGGACTCGATCTTCCGCACCCGCGGATCGGGCGTGTCCTCCGACGTCGAGAACACCATCGTCCCGCAGCTGCTGTCGGAGATCGACGGCGTCGAGGGACTGGAGAACGTCATCGTCATCGGCGCCTCCAACCGCGAGGACATGATCGACCCGGCGATCCTGCGGCCCGGCCGCCTGGACGTCAAGATCAAGATCGAGCGGCCGGACGCCGAGGCGGCCAAGGACATCTTCTCCAAGTACCTCGTCGCGGACCTCCCGCTCCACCCGGAGGACCTCTCCGAGCACAGCGGCTCCCGCGAGGCGACCATCCACGGCATGATCCAGAGCGTCGTCGAGCGCATGTACACCGAGAGCGAGGAGAACCGCTTCCTCGAGGTGACCTACGCCAACGGCGACAAGGAAGTCCTCTACTTCAAGGACTTCAACTCCGGCGCGATGATCCAGAACATCGTCGACCGGGGCAAGAAGATGGCCATCAAGCAGTTCCTCGAGAGCGGCCAGAAGGGCCTGCGGGTGCAGCACCTGCTCACGGCCTGCGTGGACGAGTTCTCCGAGAACGAGGACCTGCCCAACACCACCAACCCCGACGACTGGGCCCGCATCTCCGGCAAGAAGGGCGAGCGGATCGTCTACATCCGCACCCTGGTCTCCGGAAAGCAGGGCGCCGAGGCCGGCCGTTCCATCGACACCGTCGCCAACACCGGCCAGTACCTGTAGTCGCGACCTCGTCACCTCGAAGAGGGCCGCGCGGTTCACCCGCGCGGCCCTCTCGCGTCCCCCCGACGACGACCCCGCCGGCGCGAACCGGAGCCCCCGAAGCCGGCCCCGCCGACGCGAAACCGGGACGAAGCGGGACGCAGTGTGTGAAAGATGTGACGCGCGGGAACCGAAGTGATCGTGGTGACGTCCAAAGGGCGTGCATCACCACAACCGGCCGCGCCACGCCCGCGGGGACGGCAGGCTGGCGGAGCTCGACGTGCTGCGGTTCGCCGCCGCCCTGGCCGTGCTCGCCTTCCACTACCTCGTCGCCTACGCCTCCGTGTGGGGCGACCGGCCCGCCGAGCTGTTCCCCGCCGCCGCCCCTTTCGCCGGCCTCGGCATCCTCGGCGTCGAGCTGTTCTTCGTCATCAGCGGCTTCGTCATCCTCATGAGCGCGTGGGGCCGCTCCCTGGGCGCCTTCGCCCGGTCCAGGCTCGTCCGCCTCTACCCGGCGTACTGGCTGAGCCTGGCGGCCGTCGCGGCCGTGTACGGCCTCACCGAGGCCAAGGCGCTCGACCCGAAGCTCACCCCCGGCGACTACGCCGTCAACGCGACCATGTTCCAGCGGCTGTTCGGCGTCACCGACGCCGCCGGCGTCTACTGGTCACTCTGGGCCGAACTGCGCTTCTACCTCATCATGGCGATCCTCGTCATCATCGGCGTGACCTATGGCCGCGTGCTCGTCCTCGGCGGCGTCTGGCTCGCCGCGGCGCTCGGCGCCGAACTGCTCGGCAACGACCTGCTCAACGAGATCGTCATGCCGCGCTACGCCCCCTACTTCGTCGCCGGCATGGCCCTGTACCTCATCCACAAGCACGGCAGCGCCTGGTTACCCTGGCTCTACGTCGTCGCCGGCTGGGCCATGTCCCTCCACTCGGCCCTCGAACGGGTCCACGGCCGCATCGAAGCCGCCGGCTTCAAGAACATGCCCGTCACCGACGTCTCGGTCATCGTCACGATCACACTGATCTTCACCGTGATGGCGCTCGTCGCGCTCGGCCTCCTACGGCTCAAGCCGTCCAAGCTCCTCACCGCCCTGGGCGCCACCACCTACCCGCTGTACCTGTTCCACTCCGTCGTCGCCGTCGCCCTCGTCCCGCGCCTCACCGGCAGCCTCCCGCCGTGGCTCACCGCGACCGTCACCGCGCTGGCCGCGATCATCCTGTCGTATCTCGTCTACTCCTTTGCCGAACGCCCGATCCAGCGTCTCCTCAGGCCCCGCCGCTCCCCGCGGACCCACCCCGCCCCGGCCGTACAGGTCGAAAAGGCGTCGGTGCCATAACTCTGTGACCCTGGGGCACTGTGAAGGGCATAGGCTCGGGCATATAAACGGCGGATAGGCAGATCCGGACGAACAGAGGGTGTTGCATGACGGTGCGTCGGGTGATGGGCATCGAGACCGAGTACGGCATCTCCGTACCAGGTCAGCCGGGCGCCAACGCGATGGTGACCTCCTCGCAGGTGGTGAACGCCTACCTGGCTGCCTCGGCGGCACGCGCGCGCAGGGCCCGCTGGGACTTCGAGGAGGAGAACCCCCTCCGCGACGCCCGCGGCTTCGACCTCGCCCGCGAGGTCGCCGACCCCAGCCAGCTCACCGACGAGGACCTCGGCCTGGCCAACGTCATCCTCACCAACGGCGCCCGCCTGTACGTCGACCACGCCCACCCCGAGTACTCCACCCCGGAGTGCACCAACCCCCGCGCCGCCGTCATCTGGGACAAGGCCGGCGAGCGCGTCATGTACGACGCGGCGCAACGAGCCTCCGCCATCCCCTCCAACGCGCCCATCCAGCTCTACAAGAACAACACCGACGCCAAGGGCGCCTCCTACGGCTGCCACGAGAACTACCTCATGCGGCGCGCCACCCCGTTCGCCGACATCGTCCGCCACCTGACCCCGTTCTTCGTCAGCCGGCAGGTGGTCGTCGGCGCGGGCAAGGTCGGCATCGGCCAGGACTCGCGCGGCGAGGGCTTCCAGATCAGCCAGCGCGCCGACTTCTTCGAGGTCGAGGTCGGCCTGGAGACCACGCTCAAGCGGCCCATCATCAACACCCGCGACGAACCCCACGCCGACCCCGAGAAGTACCGGCGGCTGCACGTCATCATCGGCGACGCCAACATGTCGGAGATCTCCACCTACCTGAAGCTCGGCACCACGGCACTCGTGCTCGCCATGATCGAGGACGGCTTCATCACCCGCGACCTCGCCGTGGACAATCCGGTGCAGGCGCTGCGGGCCGTCTCCCACGACCCCACCTGCCGCTACGAGATCCCCATGCGCGACGGCCGCCGCCTGACCGCGGTCCAGTTGCAGATGGAGTACCTCGACCAGGCGCGCAAGTACGTGGAGGAGCGCGGCACCGCCCAGGAGGAGATGAACAAGGACATCCTCGACCGCTGGGAGTCGGTGCTGACCCGCCTGGCCGAGGACCCCATGCAACTGTCGCGCGAGCTCGACTGGGTCGCCAAGCTCGAACTGCTGGAGGGCTACCGCACCCGCGACAACCTGCCCTGGTCCCACTCCAGGCTCCAGCTCGTGGACCTCCAGTACTCCGACATCCGGCCCGACCGCGGCCTGTACAACCGCCTCGTCGCCCGCGGGCGCATCCAGCGCCTCGTCACCGAGGACGAGGTCCAGCGGGCCGTGGAGAGCCCGCCGACCGACACCCGCGCGTACTTCCGCGGGCGCTGCCTGCGCCAGTACAGCGAGTCGGTCGCCGCCGCCTCCTGGGACTCCGTCATCTTCGACATCCCCGGCCGCGAGTCCCTGCAGCGGGTTCCCACCTTGGAGCCGCTGCGCGGCACCAAGGCCCACGTGGGCGAGCTGTTCGACCGCTGCCGCACCGCCGCCGACCTCGTCGCGGCCCTCACCGGCGGCGACTGACCTCTCCGCGTACGCGAACGGCGCCCCGGAACCCCTCCGGGACGCCGTTCTGTTGTGAGCTTGTCCTGATCTACAAGGTAAAGGCGCTCGCTCAGACCAGCAGCCCCACGCCGAGCGTCAGCGCGCCCACGGCCAGGCAGGCCCCGCCCGCCACGGTGAGCCCGATCAGGCGGCTCGGCCTCGTGTCGGACGGCCGGATGACCGACAGGAAGAAGCCCAGGGGCATGAGGATGGGCGCGGCCACGATGAGCACGCGCGCCAGCCACTTCAGGCCCTCCGGGAGGCCGGTCTGGTCCACGTAGAGCATGGCCACCAGGCTGAACAGCACGAGCACGCCCGCGTGGGCGTGCCCCGCGCGCCACAGGCCGCGCCGCACGGGGTTGTCGATGTAGCCCGGGACGCCCCGCATGAGGAACTTGAGCAGGGTGACGCCGCCGAAGGCGATCGTCGGCACGGTGATGAGCAGCACACCGGCCATGGTGAGGGAAGCGGGGGACACGGGAACCTCCTGGCAGAACAGCTTGACCACATTGGATAGTACAGCTATCTAGACAAACCGGCAAGATCGCCTGCCGATCGGCGCGAAATGTCGTCCGGTTCGGGGAAGATAAGCCTCAGGAGGCAGTCCCCCGAGTGGAGGTACGAACATGGCGAGCAAGGACACCGGAGGCCAGAAGCAGGCCGGTCGGCGTGACAGCGAGGTCGAGGAGACCGAGGCGTCGGCGGCACCCGACGTCCAGGAGCGCCAGGAGAAGCTGACGGACGACGTCGACGCAATCCTGGACGAGATCGACGAAGTTCTCGAAGAGAACGCAGAGGAATTCGTGCGCAGCTATGTGCAAAAGGGCGGACAGTAGGGCAAAACGGACAGGCAAAATAGGACAAGGTAATGGAAAGCGATGAGGGCTTGAAGCGGTGCCCGGACTGTGGGGAGGCCAAGGCGCTCTCCGAGTTCGGGCGCAACAAGCGCCTGGCCGACGGCCGGGCGCGGTACTGCAAGTCCTGCTTCCGTGTCCGCTCCACCCAGAGCTACCGCAAGCGCAGGGCCGAGCAGGGCAAGACCGTGCGTGAGCGGGTGGAGCCGCCCCCCGGCCGCAAGTACTGCCCGCGATGCGATGACATCAAGGAGCGCGCCGCTTTCGGCCGCAACCGTTCCAGCAAGGACGGGCTGACCGCATACTGCAAGCCCTGCCACACCCGCGTCATGCGGGAAAACAAGATCAAGAATCACGGCAGCGACCGGAACTACAAGCTCAAGTACCGTTACGGCATCACCGAGGACGACTTCGGCCGCATGCTGGCCGAGCAGGGCGGCCTGTGCGCCATCTGCCGCGTCGTCCCGGGCACGTTCGTCGACCATTGCCACCGCACCGGCCGGGTGCGGGGCGTGCTCTGCTTCAACTGCAACAACGGGCTCGGCCACTTCGACGACAACACCATGCTGCTGGAGCTGGCCGCCTATTACCTGACGGGGGAGGGGTTCTGGCCCGAGTTCGTGGTCCCGCCGCAGGCGTCGCGCGCTGACGAGGCGGCCCGGACGCGGACCTACCATCTGTCACGGCGTTACGGGATGCGGCACGAGGACGTGGAGAGGATGGTCGCGGACCAGTTCGGGCTGTGCGTCGTGTGCTGGAGCCGGGCGCCGGAGCATGTCGATCACTGTCATCGTACGGGTGACGTCGGGTTCGCGTTGTGTGCGCCGTGCAACACGGGGATCGGGCAGTTCCGCGACGACGCTGGGGTGGTTCTGCGGGCGCTGGCGTATGTGGAGGCGGCCGCCTCGGCTGAGGAGTATGTCGAGGAGGCGTTGGCGGCGGAGGAGTTCGCGCGGCTGGAGCGGGCTGATGAGCAGGCGCGCTCGGCGTTCTATTCGATGGCGGTCAGGGTGTAGGCGGTCGCTTCGTCGCCTGGTGGGGCGTACTCGACGGCGACGCCGAGCAGGCGTACGGGGCGGGCGAGGTCGAAGCGGCCGAGGACCGCGAGGGCGACGCGGATCAGTTCGGCGGGGTCCGTGGTGGGCGCCGCGAGCCTTGACTGGCGTGTGCGGGTGAGGAACGGGGCGAACCTCACCTTGACGGAGACACGGACGACGGCGCGGCCGGCCTCGGCGGCGTCGGAGGCGACCTGCCGGGCCAGGGCGGCGACATGATCGGCGATGTCGGAGGTGTCGGTGAGGTCGCGGGGGAAGGTGGTCTCGCGGCTGTGGCCGCGCGGCACCCACGGGGTGGTGACCACCTCGGACTCGCCTCTGCCGAGGGCGAGGTAGTGCAACCAGGGGCCGTTGACCGGGCCGAAGTGGCGGGCCAGTTCGGCGGGGTCGGCGGCGGCGAGATCGGCGACCGTGCGCAGGCCCAGGCCGGCGAGCTTGCGGGCTGTCTTGGCCCCGATGCCCCATAGGGCGTCCGTGGGTCGTTCGTGCATCACCTGGGCCCAGGTGCCGGTGGTGAGGCGGTGGACGCCGGCGGGCTTGGCGAAGGCGGAGGCCAGCTTGGCCTGGTGCTTGTTGTCGCCGATGCCGACGGAGCAGGACAGGCCGGTGGCGGCCCGGACGGCCCGCTGCAGGTCGGCGGCGAGCGCTTCCGGGTCGTCGGTGCGGGCCCCGACGAACGCCTCGTCCCAGCCCCAGACCTCGACCCGGACGGGGAAGCCGCGCAGCGTCGCCATGACCCGCTCGGAGGCCGCCTCGTAGGCGGGTTTGTCGCTGGGCAGGAAGACCGCGTCCGGGCAGAGCCTCAGGGCGGTGCGCAGCGGCATGCCGGAACGGATCCCGTACGCGCGGGCCTCGTAGGTGGCGGTGGCGGCCACGGTGCGCGGCCGGGTGGGGTCGCCCGAGCCGCCCACGACGAGGGGCCTGCCGCGCAGCTCGGGATGGCGCAGGAGCTCGACGGCCGCGATGAACTGGTCGAGGTCGACGTGCAGGACCCAGTCCCGCCCGGACTCCTGCGACCCCGTCATGGTGCCAGTATCGCCTGCTCGGCGTGGCCGGGACGGCCGGGGGATCCTCCGCGTCGGGGCGCGGGCGGGGTGACGGGACGCCGGGGGCGCCAGTGGATGGTGGCGGGACCTCGTGAGCGTAAAGAAACGATCTGGTGCCCGGTTCGCCGTGAGCTGATCGTGGGAAGTGCAGACAGCAACACAACATGAGTAGTGTCGCTCTAGGAACACTGACCTTTGGGAGGGAGTCGCGTGGCATCGCACAGGGATCTGCCCGCCGGCTTGGTGAACCAGCTTTTCCACAACACCGGGAGTTCCTCGTTCACGGAGTTCGTCGCGGGGTACGCACCCGAGTTGCTGCCGCAGCGTGACAAGGTCCTCGCCACCCCGATCGGTGACCAGGTTCCCCACGCGACCACGATCGTCGCGGCGACCTTCGCCGGCGGTGTGGTGATGGCGGGCGACCGGCGGGCGACGTCCGGCAACATCATTTCGCAGCGTGACGTGGAAAAGGTGTTCCGGGCCGACGACTACTCCTGCATGGGGATCGCCGGCACGGCCAGCACCGGCATCGAGATGGCCCGGCTCTACCGGGTGGAGCTGGAGCACTACGAGAAGATGGAGGGCCGCACGCTCTCCGTGGCGGGCAAGGCCAACCGTCTGGCCACGATGATCCGCGGCAACCTCGGCATGGCGATGCAGGGTCTCGTGGTGGTGCCGCTGTTCGCGGCCTACGATCCCGACCGCGACGAGGGGCGGATCTTCAGCTATGACGTGGCGGGCGGCCCGTACGAGCGTGAGCGGTTCGACGCGATCGGGTCCGGTTCCATCTTCGCGCGCGGTTCGCTGAAGAAGCTCTACCGTGACGGGGCCTCGGCCGACGACATGGTGATGACGTTGATCCAGGCGCTGTACGACGCGGCCGACGACGACTCGGCGACCGGCGGGCCGGACGTGACGCGCAAGATCTGGCCGATCGTGTCGGTGATCGACGCCGACGGCTTCCGCCGGCTGACGGATGAGCAGGTGTCGGGCTACGTCGAGCAGATGCTCGAGGCTCGCCTGATCTCGCCTGACGGCCCCATCGCCCCGCTGCGCTAGAAAGGACCATCACGGTGTCCATGCCTTTCGGATATGCGTCCCCTGAGCAGATCATGCGGGACAAGGCGGATTACGCGCGCAAGGGCATCGCGCGGGGCCGCAGCGTCGTCGTGCTCCAGTACGAGGACGGCATCCTGTTCGTGGCGCCCAACCCGTCGCGGGCGCTGCACAAGATCAGCGAGATCTACGACCGCATCGGGTTCGCCGCGGTGGGTCGTTACAACGAGTTCGAGGAGCTGCGGCTCGGCGGCATCCGCTACGCCGACATCAACGGCTACACCTACGACCGCTCCGACGTGACCGGCCGCGGCCTGGCCAACCTGTACGCCTCCAACCTGGGCCGCATCTTCACCGAGTCGATCAAGTCGCTCGAGGTGGAGGTCGTGGTCGCCGAGGTGGGCGACACCCCCGACGGCGACGCCATCTACCGGCTGACCTTCGACGGGTCGGTGTTCGACGAGCACGGCTTCGCCGCGATGGGCGGGCAGGCGGAGGCGGTGGCCACGCGGCTGAAGGAGCGTTACCGCGAGGCCATGCCGCTGGCCGACGCGCTGGAGGTGGCGCTGACGGCGCTGACCGAGCCGGGCGGCGAGCGCACGCCGGTGGCCCAGCTGGAGGTGGCGGTGCTGGACCGTAAGCGGGAGCACCGCAAGTTCCTCCGGTTGACGGGTGCGCGCCTGGAGCGGCTGCTGTCGCAGGCGTCCGCGGGCGGGGCGACACCTCAGGAGACGGCTGAGGAGCCGGGCGCCGCTCCTGGCGACGACGCCTCGGGTGACTCGGGCACCTCGGGTGCTTCGGGCGGCTCGGCCGCTTCGGGAACCTCGGGTGCCTCAGGTCAGGCGACCCCGCCGGCTGCTACGCCGCCACCCACCGGGCCGGACGGCGACATCGACGACGGCTCCTCGCCCCTGTAGCGGGGCCGTCCTCTCGGCGGCCCGCCGCGCGTCGTCCTGACGCCGCACGGTGGGCCGCTCGTCTCCGCGGGGCCGCGGCGTCGGTCCGTGTGGCGGCCGTGGTCCTACCGGCGTGACCGGGCGAGACCACGGCCGCCGCGGCGTTCCGGGGTGAGCGCGGCGTGCGGTGGCGGAGTGGGCACGTGCTGGGGTGGCTCTGAGGGCAGCGGGCGCGGCGCCGGCGCGGGCATGTGGGTAGAGCGGGCGGCGCGTGCCGCTTGGCCGGAGCGGGCGGGGTGTTGGTAAAGGGGGGCGCCCATGCCGTCGCCGCGATCTTCGGGTTCGGTCAAATGTCGGGCGGGCCGGGTGTCGGCGGGGCGGCGGCCCGGGTGCCGGGTGCTGCCATGAGCTCATGATCAAACTGAGTGTCGTCGTGGCCTCGGCCACCCTCGTCCTCCTGGGAGCGCAGGGTGGTCCCGCGCTCGCCTCCGCCGGGCCCCGGCCCGAGTCTCCCTCGCTCAGCCACTCCGAGACCGCGGGCGCGGCGGGCCATCGCGGGGCCGGGCATCTGTCCGACGCCGTGTCGTGGCGCGTCGTCCGCCGGGGGGACGCGCGCGGCGCCGAGCGCTCCACGCTTCGTGCCTCCACCCATCCGGCACACTCGACGTCCACCCGCCCCGGGCACTCGACGTTCATCCGTCCGGCGCATTCCTCGGCCGTCCGGCCGGCCTCGCGATCCACCGACCGCCCGTGGCCGCGTTCGTCCGGTCGGGGCACCTTCCGGTCGTCCGCTCATCCGACGCTTCGCGTGTCCGTCCGTCCCTCGGCTGCCGGCGGGGCGTCGGCCACGCCGTCCACGCCGTCCACGGCGTGGCCGGGCGAGCCGGCGCAGCTCTCGGTCGTCGGGCACGGCTCCGTCCAGGCGCCGCCCGACGTGATGCGCCTCAGCGTGGGTGTGGAGGTGCGCCGCGACCGGGCCTCCTCCGCGTTCAGTGCCGCGAAGGCCGCCCGGGCCAGGCTCGCCGCCGCGGTCCAGGGCGCCGGGATCTCCGTGAACGACATGCGGACCGAGAACCTCACCCTCGGCGCCGAGTACAAGGACGGCCCTCAGGTCGTCGGCTACCGGGCGGCGCAGGGCGTGGAGGTGATCCTGCGCGACATGTCGCGGGCCGACGCGGTCATCGACGCCGTCGCGGCCGTGGGGGACGAGGTGCAGATCAACGGCATCTCGTTCGAGGTCTCCAAGGCCGAGGCGCTGCTCGCGCGGGCGCGGGCGGCGGCGTACCGCGACGCGCTGAGCAAGGCCCGCCAGCTCGCCGCCCTGGCCGGCCGGCACGTGGGCCGGGTGGTGAAGATCGACGAGCAGTCCGACTCGACGCCGCGCTTCTCTCTGGCGGGGGCTGACGCGGCGTTCGTCAGTCCCGGTCAGTCGTCGATCTCCGTGATCGTCAACGTGGTGTACGAGCTGGTCTGACGCGCTCTCCGAGACCCCTCGTCACAGATGTGACCTATGTCACTTTTGCTGGAGTGAACTCCAGCCTGGGGCGAGGGGTCTCACCTGTCCGTGAAGACTTCTTTACGAGCACTGCTCGCGGTAGGCGCCTCCGCCGCCCTGGTCCTGACCTCCGGCGCGGCCTCCTGGGCGTCCACGGCGGCCTCCACGGGCGCCTCCGGCGGTGCCGCGGCCCCGGCGCGGCCCATCCCTGCCTTCAAGGCGCCGAAGATCTTCGGAACCTCCTTCCAGCCGGACCCGAAGCACGACTTCACCAAGGGGATCCACTCCCGGCACGACGGCATCCTGCGCGGTCAGATCACCCTGATCCGCGGCGCCGTCGCCGAGTACGAGCCGATCAAGTGGAAGAAGGACACCCATACCGAGGGCTACTTCGTCGGCCCGCCCGAGGGCGACGTGATGGCCTACGCCTCGCCCGTCGCCAAGGACGTCGTGTTCCTGTCGGCCTTCGGCTGCAAGGCCACCATGTCGCAGATGACGGTCAGCCGCTCCACCGGGCTCGGCGCCAAGCGCTGCGACCGTTCGGTGCTGCTCAAGCGGCACAAGAAGCAGGGCCAGCCGTCCCTGATCACCGTCTACAAGGGTGAGATCGTCAAGGTTCAGGAGATCTACACCCCCTGAGATCGCTGCTCCGAAGCCGTCGGGGGAGGGCGGCGGAGCGGCGACCGGCACGGACAGACCCAGGTGGGGCGCGGGGGCGCCCGCGTGGCGTGTCCGGGCCGGGTGCCGTGCCCGCGGGGCCGGGAAGGGCGCCGCGCCCTCATGGGGAGCCACGTCCGGTACCGGATCAGGGGGACGAACCGGACGGGCGCGACGCCCGGAGGGCGCGGGGCGGCAAAACACGCCGAAGATCCCTCCCGCTGGCCGATCCGTGGGCATAGTGTGAGGTGATGGATCGTCGCATCTTCGGGCTGGAGAACGAGTACGGCGTGACCTGCACGTTCCGGGGACAGCGCAGGCTGTCGCCCGACGAGGTCGCGCGCTACCTGTTCCGGCGGGTCGTGTCCTGGGGCCGATCGAGCAACGTCTTCCTCCGCAACGGCGCACGCCTGTACCTCGACGTGGGCAGCCATCCTGAGTACGCAACACCCGAGTGTGACAACGTCATCGAACTCGTCACCCACGACAAGGCCGGCGAGCGGATCCTCGAGGGCCTCCTCGTCGACGCCGAGAAGCGGCTGCGCGAAGAGGGCATCGCGGGCGACATCTACCTGTTCAAGAACAACACCGACTCGGCCGGCAACTCGTACGGCTGCCATGAGAACTACCTGGTCGGCAGGCACGGCGAGTTCGGCCGGCTGGCCGACGTGCTCATCCCGTTCCTCGTGACCCGGCAGATCATCTGCGGGGCCGGCAAGGTGCTGCAGACGCCGCGCGGCGCGGTCTACTGCGTCTCGCAGCGGGCCGAGCACATCTGGGAGGGCGTCTCGAGCGCCACCACCCGCAGCCGGCCGATCATCAACACGCGCGACGAGCCGCACGCCGACGCCGAGCGGTTCCGGCGCCTGCACGTGATCGTCGGCGACTCGAACATGAGCGAGACGACCATGCTGCTCAAGGTCGGCGCCACCGACCTGGTGCTGCGCATGATCGAGGCCGGCACCGTGATGCGCGACCTGTCGCTGGAGAACCCGATCCGGGCCATCCGCGAGGTCTCGCACGACATGACCGGCCGGCGCAGGGTGCGCCTGGCCAACGGCCGCGAGGCTTCGAGCCTGGAGATCCAGCAGGAGTACCTGTCGAAGGCCAAGGACTTCGTCGACCGGCGCGGCGGCGACGCGATCGCCCAGCGGGTGCTGGAGCTGTGGGAGCGCACGCTGACCGCGGTCGAGACCGGCAACCTCGACCTGGTGGCCCGCGAGATCGACTGGGTGACGAAGTACCAGCTCATCGAGCGCTACCGCAAGAAGTACGACCTGCCGCTGTCCTCGCCGAGGGTGGCGCAGCTCGACCTGGCCTACCACGACGTGCACCGCAAGCGCGGCCTGTACTACCTGCTGCAGAAGCGCGGCTCGGTGGAGCGGGTGGCGTCCGACCTCAAGATCTTCGAGGCCAAGTCGGTCCCGCCGCAGACGACCAGGGCGCGGCTGCGCGGTGAGTTCATCCGCAAGGCGCAGGAGAAGCGGCGCGACTTCACCGTCGACTGGGTCCACCTCAAGCTGAACGACCAGGCGCAGCGCACGGTGCTGTGCAAGGACCCGTTCCGCAGCGTGGACGAGCGCGTGGACAAGCTGATCGCGGGGATGTAGCCGGCGCTTTACCCGTCGGTTTACCTCGGCCCTACCCGGCGGTCGGATAGGGTGACGCGAACCTGCAGTCTCCCACCGAGGGAAGTCCATGCGCCGCGCCTTGGCCGTCCTGGCCGCCGTGCCACTGATCTTCTTCGCCGCCGCGTGCGGCTCCGACACCGCCACCACCTCCGCCTCCGGCTCCCCAGGGGCCGGAGGCGGAGCGGCGGGTGTGAAGGTCACCGGGAACGTGGGCGCCAAGCCCACCGTGACGATCACGGGGGCGCCCGCCACCAAGTCGTCGTACCAGGTGATCTCGCCGGGCAGCGGCCCGGCGGTCAAGAGCGGCGGCCAGGTGATCGTCAACCTCACCGTCTACAACTGGGACGGCAAGCAGAACGCCTTCCAGGGCTCCTCCTACGACACCAAGCAGCCGGAGACCATCCCGGTCAACGAGCAGCTCCCGCAGGTGCTGCGCGACGGCTTCTCGAAGGTCAAGCACGGCGGCCGGCTGCTGGCCGTGATGGCCTCCGACTCCACCCAGCAGCAGGCTCAGGCGACGCAGGCCGCCCAGCCGACCAAGGTGTTCGTCATCGACGTGGTCGGCGCCCCGCCGGAGCCGCTCAAGGCCGCCTCCGGCAAGGAGACCGGCGAGAGCATCAAGGGTGTCAAGGTCGTCAGCCCCGGCGGTGACAAGGCCCCGACGCTGACCACGAAGACGGGGGAGAAGGCGCCGAAGGAGCTCGTCGTCAAGACCCTGATCCAGGGCACCGGGCAGAAGGTGCAGGCGGCCAACACGCTGACCGTCCACTACACCGGCAAGATCTGGGGCACCGACAAGGAGTTCGACTCCAGCTGGACCAAGGGCCAGCCGGCGTCGTTCCCGCTGTCGGGCGTGATCCAGGGCTGGCAGAAGGGGCTCGTGGGCGTGCCGGTCGGCAGCCGCGTGGTGATGAGCATCCCGCCGGACCTCGGCTACGGCGCGCAGGAGCAGCAGAACATCCCGGCCAACAGCACCCTCGTGTTCGTCGTGGACGTCCTGTCCGCCTACTGAGGCCCTGATCTCGTCCTCGCGCCCTTCCCGGGCCGGTCGTGCCGGCGTCCGGGGAGGGCGCCGGCACGCCTAGACTCCGGCTGTGCGCGAAGACCATCTGGAGGCCCTCTCCCTGCTGCACGACCCCGTGCGGCGCAGCCTGTACGAGGCCGTGGCGGGCAGCGGCGGCGACGTGGGCCGGGCCGAGGCCGCCGAGGCGGCCGGGGTGTCGAGGACCCTCGCCGGCCACCATCTCGACAGGCTGGTCGAGGCGGGGCTGCTGGAGAGCGGCTTCCGGCAGCAGGAGCGGCGCGGGCCGGGCAGCGGCCGCCCGGCGAAGGTGTACCGGCGCGCCTCGGGTGAGCGGTCGGTGAGCCTGCCGCCGCGCGAGTACGGCGTGCTGGCCTCGGTGCTGGCGGGCGTGGTGGACGCGCTGGGCGCCGAGGAGAAGGCGGAGGAGGTGGCCAGGGCGGCGGGCGCCC
>NZ_JBFAIA010000064.1:0-40721 GCF_040654455.1 Nonomuraea sp. NPDC050691 | reverse complement strand
GGGTGATGGGGTCGCACATCATGCCTCCAGGTGGCTCGGTGCCGGGGTGGGCCCGGCGCCGCCACCAGAGGCGGGTCCTGGCCCGCCCCGTCTGCCAACGGGGCGGGCCGCACGCCGGGGACTACAGGTGAATGCCGCATTCGACCTTCCCCAGCCCCGCCCAGCGGCCGCTGCGCGGGTCCTCGCCCTCCGCGACCTGCCGGGTGCAGGGGGCGCAGCCGATCGAGGGGTAGTTGTCGTAGTGGAGCGGGTTGATCAGCACCCCGTTGTCCGCGATGTAGTTGTCGACGTCCTCCTGGGTCCACCGCGCGATCGGGTTGACCTTGACCATCTGCCGCTTGGCGTCCCACTCGACGACCTTCGTGCCGGTCCGGCTGGGTGACTCGTCGCGGCGGATGCCGGAGATCCACGCGAGGTACGGCTCCAGCGCGCGGTTGAGCGGCTCGACCTTGCGCAGGTAGCAGCACAGGTCGGGGTTGCGGCCGAACAGGCGCGGGCCGAGGTCGCGCTCCTGCTCCTCGACGGTGCGCGACGGCTTGATGTCGATCACGTTGACGTCGTAGACCTGCCGGACGGCGTCACGGGTGCCGATCGTCTCGGCGAAGTGGTAGCCCGTGTCGATGAACAACACGTCCACGCCCGGCTTGACCCGGCTCACCAGGTCGATGAGCAGGGCGTCGCTCATCGACGAGGTCAGGCACAGCCGGTCGCCGAACGTCGCGGCCGCCCAGCGGATGATCTCGCGGGCGGACGCCTCCTCCAGGAACACGGCGGCCGACTCGACGATGTCCTGCAGGTCGAGGGTGCCGCGCTGATTCCGGAGTCCGACCTCGATGTCCACCAGCGTCATGTCCTCACTCCGATCCCCAGGAACTTCAGCTTGAAAGCGCGGGCGCAGGAGCGGCAGTACCAGCCGCCACCTGACGCGGACCCGCCGACGTTGAGCTCGCCCTCGTACGGTTCGAGGTCCTCGTCGCCGCAGTACGGGCAGTGGAACGGGACGGCGCGCTCGCTCATCGCAGGTCCGCCTCGTCCGCGCGCTGCACCCAGTCGGCGAAGGACTCGCCTTCCTTCTTCTGGGCGTCGTAGTGGGTGACGACCCGCTCCACGTAGTCGGGGAGAGCCGCCGCCGTGGTCTTCAGGCCGCGCACCTTCCGGCCGAAGCCGGGGTTGACGCCCAGCGAGCCGCCGAGGTGGATCTGGAAGCCCTCGACCTGGTCGCCGTTCTCGTCGACGACGAGCTGTCCCTTGAGGCCGATGTCGGCCACCTGGATGCGGGCGCAGGAGTTGGGGCAGCCGTTGACGTTGATCGTCAGCGGCTCCGCGAAGCCGGGCAGCCGGCGCTCCAGCTCGTCGATGAGGTCGGAGGCCGTGGCCTTGGTCTCGACGATGGCGAGCTTGCAGTACTCGATGCCGGTGCAGGCCATGGTCTGGCGCCGGAACGTGGACGGGTTGACCTGGAGGTCGTTGGCCTCCAGCTCGGCCACCAGCGAGTCGACCTGGCCGGGCGCGACGTCGAGGATGACCATCTTCTGCTCGACCGTGGTGTGGACCCGGCCGGAGCCGTGCCGCTCGGCGATGTCGGCGATGAGGTGCAGCTTGTCGCCGTCGAGGCGGCCGACCTTGGGCGCGAAGCCGACGTAGAAGTTGCCGTCCTGCTGCGGGTGGACGCCGACGTGGTCGCGGCGCGAGCCGCGCGGCTGGGCCGGCGCGGGCCCGTCGGGCAGGGCCTCCTTGAGATACTCGGTCTCGAGCACCTCGCGGAACTTCTCCGGCCCCCAGTCGTTGACCAGGAACTTGATCCGCGCCCGGTGGCGCAGCCGCCGGTAGCCGTAGTCGCGGAAGATGCCGGCCACGCCGGCCCAGACCTCGCCGACCTGGTCGGGCCGGACGAACACGCCGATCCGCTTGCCGAACATCGGGTTGGTGGACAGGCCGCCGCCCACCCACAGGTCGTAGCCCTTCTCGCCGCCCGGCAGCTCGACGCCCACGAACGCCACGTCGTTGATCTCGTGGACGGTGCAGTGGGCCGGGCAGCCGCTGATCGCGGTCTTGAACTTGCGCGGCAGGTTGGAGAACGCCGGGTCGCCGACGAAGCGGTCGTACACCTCGCGGATCTGCTCGGTGGCGTCGAGCACCTCGTCGGTGTCGATGCCGGCCAGCGGGCAGCCGAGGATGACGCGCGGGGTGTCGCCGCACGCCTCGGTGGTGGACAGGCCGACGGCCTCCAGGCGGTCCCAGATGTCGGGCACCGACTCGATGTCGATCCAGTGCAGCTGCACGTTCTGCCGGTCGGTCAGGTCGGCGGTGCCCCGGCCGTACAGGTTGGAGATGTCGGCGATCGTGCGGAGCTGGCGCAGGTCGAGCCGGCCGCCGTCGATCCTGACGCGGAGCATGAAGTAGCGGTCGTCCAGCTCCTCCGGCTCCAGGATCGCGGTCTTGCCGCCGTCGATGCCGGGCTTGCGCTGGGTGTACAGGCCGTACCAGCGCATCCGTCCCCGCAGGTCGGCGGGGTCGATCGAGTCGAAGCCGCCCTTGGAGTAGATGTCGATGATCCGCTGGCGGACGTTGAGCCCGTCGTCGTTCTTCTTGTTCTCCTCGTTCTTGTTGAGCGGCTCACGGTAACCGAGAGCCCACTGACCCTCGCCGCGCGGGCGCTTGTGGTGCCGGCTGGCAGGAGTGCTCATGGCGCGTCCTTCGCATCATGGGCGCGCGGGCTTCCTCCCGCCTCGTCGTCGAGTGCGGGGGTTGCGAAGAGGAGTGCGACGCCCTCAGGTGAGAGAAATCAGGGGATGATCAGCGGGCGTCACGACAGATGGCGCTGCGGACACGCTGAAGGTCGACGTGGCGTCGGCCGACGAGCATGGGGTCCGCTGGCATGTATACGAAGATACTCGGGCTGTCCGAGATGTCCAACAACGGTCCAGAGTCTGGACGTGATCATCCTTGGCGGGGCCAGTCCAGCGGCGACTCGGTCTCCTTCTCGTCGCTCTGATGCTGGCAGTCGCACCACGAGCCTCCGCGGCACTCGTCGTGCCGCCGCTCCTTGCAGCTCTCGCAGATCACGTTTCGCATTATTCCTCGTAGAACATCATTCGGTTAGGGTGGCGGGCATGGACCTCATGGGCGAGTTGCTCGCCGACCTGCGCGCGGAGACCGACTCGCTGGAGACCCTGCTCGCGCCTCTGAGTCCCGGCCAGTGGGAGCTGCCCACCCCGGCCGACGGCTGGGCGGTGCGCGACCAGGTCGCCCACCTCGCCTGGTTCGACGAGGCGGCGCGCACGGCGGTCACCGACCCCGCCGCGTTCCGCGCCTCGCTGGAGGGGTTCGCCGTCGAGGCCGGCACCGTGGACGAGCTGGCGTTCCGCTCGCGCGGCATGCCCGCCGCCGAGCTGCACGCCTGGTTCCGCGACGCCCGCGCCCGCAGCCTGGAGGCGTTCGCCGGGCTCGGCGCGCGCGACCGCGTCCCCTGGTACGGGCCCGACATGTCGGCCGCCTCGTTCGTCACCGCCCGCCTCATGGAGACCTGGGCGCACGGCGAGGACGTGGCCGCCGCGCTCGGCGTCACCCGGGAACCGTCCGCCCGGCTGCGGCACGTGGCGACGCTCGGGGTCAGGGCACGCCCCTACGGGTTCGCCGTGCGCGGCCTGCCCCTCCCGGCCGAGCCCGTACGGGTGGAGCTGACGCCTCCGGGCGGCGGCGAGCCGTGGATCGCCGGCCCCCAGGACGCGGCCGACGTGGTGCGCGGCCCCATGCTCGACTTCTGCCTGCTCGTCACCCGGCGGATCCACCTCGCCGACACCGCCTTGGAGATCACCGGTCCGGCCGCCCGCGCCTGGGCGGAGGTGGCCCAGGCGTTCGCCGGTCCCCCCGGCAGGGGGCGTCCGCCCAGGTCGGGGTAGCTTCAGGGGCGTACCGGATGCCGCTTGGCGCACACCCGGTGACAAGCTGTAGCCATGCGCACGATTCTCAACGTCATCTGGCTGGTCTTCGCCGGCATCTGGCTGGCCCTCGGGTACGCCCTGGCGGGGATCGTCTGCTGCGTCCTCATCATCACGATCCCGTTCGGCATCGCCTCGTTCCGGATCGCCGCGTACGCGCTGTGGCCCTTCGGCCGCACGGTCGTGCGCGACCCGCAGGCCGGGGTGTTCTCGCTGCTCGGCAACATCATCTGGTGCGTGGTCGCCGGCGTCTGGCTGGCCATCGGCCACGTCCTGACCTCGATCCCGCTGTTCCTGTCGGTCATCGGCATCCCGCTGGCCGTCGCGAACCTCAAACTGGTGCCCGTCTCGCTGCTGCCGCTCGGGGCGCGCATCGTCGAGAACGACCAGGGCAGGGTCATGGAGACATAAGCTGTCCGGAAGAGTCACTGCGAAAGCTTGGTCCTGGTGCCATGACCTCCACCGACCTGCCCACGCGGGCGAGGAAGCGCATCGCCGCCAACGTCCGCGCCGGGCTGTGCCGGGCACGCGACACGAAGGCATGGGCGATCGTCCGCGACGCCGTCGACGCCGGAGTCACCTACCGGGTCACCGGCCTGGCGGGCGAGGCGGCCTTCTTCGCCCTGCTGTCGCTGCCCCCGTTCGTGCTGGGCGTCATCGGCGTCATCGGCAAGCTCGGCACCTGGCTCGGCCAGGAGACGGTGCAGCAGGTGCGCGCGTGGGTGGTCGAGCAGGCCGGCGTGCTGTTCACCCAGGACGCCATCGACCGCGTCGTCAACCCGCTCATGAACGACGTGCTGCGCGACGACGCCAGCAAGGTCTCCATCATCTCGCTGGGCTTCCTGCTGTCGCTGTGGTCCGGCTCGCGTGCCCTGTACGTGTACGTCGACCTCATCTCCGTCGCGTACGGGCTGGGCGAGGCGCGCGGCATCGTCCGCACCCGCCTGATGTCGTTCGGCCTCTACGTCGTCGGCCTGGCCACCGCCATCGTCGTCATGCCGATCCTCGTCATCGGCCCCACCCTGCTCAAGGACGCCCTGCCGGCCGAGTTCGGCGTTCTCATCGACGTGCTCTACTGGCCCGTGGTGGTCACCGGATCGGTGGCGTTCCTCACCGTGCTCTACCACGTGAGCGTGCCCGTGCGCACCAAGGTCTACCGGGAGCTGCCCGGGGCCGTGCTGGCGCTGATCCTGTGGATCGTGTGCGCCGCAGTGCTGCGGGCCGTGCTCGCGGCGTGGGTCTCGCCCGTCTCCGTGTACGGCTCGCTGGCCGCGCCCATCGCCGTGCTGCTCTGGCTGTACATCACCGCGCTGGCCGTGCTCATCGGGGCCATCCTGAACGCGGAGGTGGACAAGTGGTGGCCGGGCACGGGCCGCGCCGCCCGCCCGGGAGACGCAGACGTCACGCGGGGCGCCGTGGCCACGCGCGAGTGAGCCGTGAGCACCACTTCCGCTATCGTCTGTAAGGTCGCGACTGGCGCATGAGGTGGGCTCACCACCGGGGAGCGGAAGGGAGCGGAGGCCGTGCGCCTGGGTCTTCGCCGGATGTCAATGATGACAGGGGAGTCATGAGTTCTCTCGCTAGCGTCGACCCGCGGATCGCCGAGCTCATCCAGGCCGAGGAGCGCCGCCAGGCCGACACCGTCAAGCTGATCGCCTCCGAGAACTACGTGTCCAAGGCCGTCCTGGAGGCGACCGGCACCGTCCTGACCAACAAGTACTCCGAGGGCTACTCCGGCAAGCGCTACTACGAGGGCCAGCAGGTCATCGACCAGATCGAGACCCTGGCGATCGAGCGGGCCAAGTCGCTGTTCGGCGTCAACCACGCCAACGTCCAGCCCTACTCCGGCTCGCCGGCCAACCTGGCGATCTACATGGCGTTCCTGCAGCCGGGCGACACCGTCATGGGCATGGGCCTGCCGTTCGGCGGCCACCTCACCCACGGCTGGTCGGTCTCGGCCACCGGCAAGTGGTTCACCCCGGTCCGCTACGGCGTGCGCAAGGACACCGGCCGCGTCGACCTCGACGAGGTCCGCGAGCTGGCCCTGGAGCACCGGCCGAAGCTGATCTTCTGCGGTGGCACCGCCATCCCGCGCACGATCGACTTCGAGGGCTTCGCCGCGATCGCCCGCGAGGTGGGCGCCGTTCTCGCCGCCGACATCGCGCACATCGCCGGTCTCGTCGCGGGCGGCGCGCACCCGTCGCCGGTCGGCCACGCCGACGTGATCTCCACGACCACGCACAAGACGCTGCGCGGCCCGCGCGGCGCCATGCTCATGGCGACGAGCGACGAGCACGCCACCGCCCTGAACAAGGCCGTCTTCCCGGGCCTGCAGGGCGGACCGCACAACCACACCACCGCCGCCATCGCCGTCGCCCTGCACGAGGCCTCGACCGACGGCTTCAAGGCGTACGCCCACCAGGTGGTCGCCAACGCCAAGGCGCTGGCCGACGAGCTGGGCAGCCGCGGCTTCGACCTCGTCTCCGGCGGCACCGACAACCACCTGATCCTGCTCGACCTCACGCCCAAGGGCATCGGCGGCAAGCCCGCCGCCCAGGCGCTCGACCGGGCCGGCCTGGAGACCAACTACAACACGGTCCCGTTCGACACCCGCAAGCCGTTCGACCCGTCCGGCATCCGCATCGGCACCCCGTCGGTCACCTCGCGCGGCATGGGCGAGGCGGAGATGCGGCAGATCGGCGCCTGGATGGACGAGGTCGTCACCGCGCTGGCCAAGGGCGATGCCGAGGACGTCATCACGCGCGTCCACCACGAGGTCAGCGAGCTGACCGCGCAGTTCCCGGCGCCGGGCCTGTCCTAGCGCCCGTCCTGGCGTACCGGGCCTGTCCTGGCGCCCGTCCTGTCGTGGCGCCGGGCTCTTCCTGGCGCCACGACAGAGCACGCGAGGGCCCCGCCGCGGAAGGGGGAGTCCGCGACGGGGCCGTGCGACCGGCGGGAAGAGACGCCGGTCAGTTCAGGAAGAGATAGTCGGCCCCGTACGGGACGCTCGCCTTGCGCCCCGGCTCGCAGGAACCGGCCGGGGCGAGCCCGCCCTCGGTGTTGAGCCGCAGCACCTGGGTGACACCCGACAGCAGGCCGCCCTTCGCGCCCGACGGGGTGGCGGCCAGCACCAGCTCGGGAATGGCCCGCTCGCCGTTGGGTGTCTTGGTGACGACCTTGCCGCGCACCGCGCTGCCGTCCGGGGCGATCCACTGCGGCGGCCCGGCGGCCGGGGTGACGAAGGAGTGCGCGATGCCGCGCCGCAGCGTGGCCCGCACGCCGTACTGCGTGAAGGCGTAGGCGCCGCCCGGCTGCTTCGTGCAGGCGTAGATCTGGGCGCCGCGCAGCACGTCGGCCGTGACCGAGCGGGGGTGGGCGAACGGCCGGCCGGACAGCTGGCCGCGCACCGCGCCGCCGCCGAACTCGGTGGTGTGCAGGTTGCTGTAGTACCTGCCCGGGTGGGCGGCGATGCGCCTGACCACGGCGGCGGGCACCTTGGCCTCACCCGCCACGCCGGTGATGCCGGCCGGCAGCCCCTCGGGCGCGGCGAACAAGCCGGCCACGACCGCGCCGTTCCGGCCCCGCGCGCCCTTGTGGACGTGGCCGTTCGTCACGGGCGCGAGCCCCGACCAGAGGGCGGTGTAGCCGATGGCCCCGCCGTGCGGGCGCAGCCACCACACGGCCCGCCCGTCCTTGTCGCCCCGCTCGGCGCCGTCCTCGGCCTGGACCTCCTGCGCCCCGTCGGCACGCGAGCTCAGGGTGGCCCGGTTGCTGCCCTGGAGCACGCCGTCGAGGTCGGCCGGGGCGGCGAGCCGGTGGAACTGGCCGCGCACGGCCCCCTTGGGGTGACGGGCGTCGTGGACGTTGGCGTAGAAGCCGCCCGGGTCCTCGACGAGCGCCCGGACCAGCTCCGGGCCGGCGTCCACCGCGCCGCTCACGCCGAGCACGCCGCCGGGCAGCGGCCTGGTGAGGAACTCCAGCCGCACGTCGCCGTTCACGCCGCGCGCGCCGAGGTGGATGTGGGCCGCGGTCGGAGAGCCGATCCTGTTCCAGCGGATCGCGAAGGCGACCCGGTCGCCGCTGACGCGGAGCACGACGGTGGCGCGGCCGTCGGCGTCGCCCTTGACGTCCACCTCGTTCGCGCCGCGCAGCCCGGCGGCGAGGTAGACGTCGCCCGCGTCGGCGCGGGACACGGCCGCCTGGGGCACGGGCGGTGACGCGGCGGCGGAGGCAGGCAGGGCGGCCGGGGAGAGGGCCGCGGTGAGCAGTCCGGCGGCGACGACGGTCCCGGTGCGGGCGAGCCGGGGACCACGGGCGGGCCGGGAGCTGGACATCACAGAGCGGGACATCACAGGGCTGGACATCACAGGGCTGGACATGGCAAACCTCTGCATTCGGGCGTTCGGGCTTTCGGTTCGGTACGGCAGGCAGTACGAAGCCCGGACGCGCGGAGGTTCAACCCGCGAATGTGTAAAAGTACCGGCAGTCCGCAGGGCATAGAGAAATGCCCTCCCACCGCGGGTGAGAGGGCATGAGGCGCGAACGTCACACGTTGACGGTGAGCAGTTTCTGGCCCGTCGTGGTGACCACCTCGAAATGGTCGATCTTCTCCAGCGGATCGGGGCTTCCCCCGTGCGTGTACAACGGGTCCGGCTGGCCCGGCACCCCGTAGCCGGCGGACGGCACGGCCCACCCCGTCATGACCCGCCGCTGCCCCGACTTCGACACCGACACCAGCTCGCACTCCAGCGGGCCCTTGACGCCCGACAGCTTGAGCGCGGCATGGGTGCCCCACGCCTTCGACTCGATGACCAGGCCGCCCGTCACGCCGCCGGCGCCGGTGCCGGCCACGGGTGTGCCGTCGGCGTAGAACTGCTCCGCCGGGCCCAGATGGCCTTGATGCCCGGACGCCGCGACCGCCGGCGCCCCCGAGTCGCCGAGCTGGGTGCCGATCGTCAGGCCCCCCGCGACCAGCGTCACCGCGGCGGCCATGCCGATCACGATCGTGCCCCTGCGCGCGCGGCGGTCGGCCGCCCGCTTGCGCCGCATCAGGTCGACGACCTCGGCTTCGCCGCGTGGCTGCGGCGGGCCGAGATCCTCCAGCGGGCCGATGCCGACGAGCGCGCCCGCCACCCCCGACAGGTCGGCGAGCTCAGCCGCGCACGGCGGGCAGGTGGCCAGGTGCTCCTCGAAGGCGGCCTTGTCGTCGTCGTCCAGCAGGCCGAGGGCGTAGGCGCCCACATCGGTGTGCTCCACTCGCGACGTCACGCCGTCACCCCCCTCTCCTCCAGTGCGACGCGCAAGGCGCGGACCGCGTAGTACACCCGGGACTTCACGGTGCCCACGGGAATCCCGAGGGCCTCGGCGGCGTCGTTCACCGACCGGTCCCGCAGGATCGTCTCGTTGAGGATCTCGCGGTGCGCCGGTGACAGCGCCCTCAGCGCGTCTGACACGAGCACCTGGTGCAGCAGTCCCTCCATCTCGTCGGGCACGGGCACGCTTTCCAGCGGCCCGTCGCCCGACTCCTGAGGGCGGGCGTCCCTGCGCCGCCGGTCATCGATGACGATACGTCGCGCCACGGTCGCGAGCCAGGGCATCAGCGAGACCGATGCCGGATCCAGCCGCTCCGCGCTGCGCCAGGCCCTGATCATGGTCTCCTGCACGACGTCCTCTGCCCACTGCCTGTCGCCCCCCGTCAGCCGTACCACGAACGCGAGCAGCGGCCCGTGGTACTCCCGATAGAGAGCCGACACGACGAGATCGTCGTCGGGCCGCACGCGCCTGATCCAGTGGCTCAATCGCGGCTTGCCCATGAGGCCGGCCCCCTCGGCCGAGGGTGGGGGATACGTGCTGGTCCGCATCATTCCCCTTTCTCGAGCTGTCGGCAGGAAGTACGGCCGGAGCTCCGGGCAGGGTTCAACGACACGCCGAGAAAAATGCGATTGCGCCCGGATGGCGAGCTGCGTAGAGTCGCCGCGACGCCCTGGAACGGGTGCGTCGGTGTTGCTTCATGGAGTGGCCACGGAGCACGGAGAGACCGCGGAGCGCGAGGGCGCGGCCGCGAGGCGAGAAGAGGAGGTGGAGACCATGCGGATTGTTCTGTTCCGCCTGCGTGCCGTCCACCTCCGGGTGCCTGCCTGAGCCGCCCGGCTCACCCCTTCTCAGCATCTCTTCACAGCAAGGAATCACTCCGTTGTCTTACGATCTTTCGCTGCTCGGCTGGACCGCGTCCCGCGCCGCCGAGCTTCCCGCCGGCACCGTTCCCGGGCGCGTCGCCCGGGTGGATCGCGGCGCCGCCGAGGTGATCACCGAGGACGGCCAGCACCACGCCCGCCACTCGGCGCGCGTACGCCGGGCGTCCGCCGAGGACCCCGTCGCGCTGCCGTGCGTCGGCGACTGGGCCGCCCTGCGCCCGCTGCCCGAGGGCCGCTACGAGCTGGAGGCCGTGCTGCCGCGCACCACGGCGTTCGTACGCGGCGGCGTCAGCCGCGACTCGCGTGGCGGCCTGTCCGGCGACGGCCAGGGCCAGGTGCTGGCCGCCAACGTGGACGTCGTGTTCGTCGCCGAGCCGTCCATGCACTCCACCGACTTCGCCGACCTCGGCCGCATCGAGCGGCTCGTCGCGCTGGCCTGGGAGTCGGGCGGCACGCCGGTCGTGCTCGTCACCAAGGCCGACCTGTTCGAGCAGGGCCTCGACGACCTGCTCGCCGACGTCCACGCCGCCGCGCCGGGCGTGGACGTGCACGCCGTGTCCTCGCTGCGCGGCGAGGGCGTCGAGCTGGTGCGCGCGTACCTGGAGGGCTCGCGCACCGCCGTCGTGCTCGGCCCGTCCGGCGCCGGCAAGTCCACGCTGGTCAACGCGCTGGCCGGCGACGTCGTGATGGAGACGCAGCAGGTGCGCGCCGCCGACGGGCGCGGGCGGCACACGACCGTCCACCGGGAGCTGATCCCGCTGCCCGCCGGCGGGCTGATCATCGACACGCCCGGCATCCGGCGGGTCGGCCTGTACGAGATGCACGAGGGCGTGGACCTGGTGTTCTCGGACATCGACGAGCTGTCCGCCCAGTGCCGCTTCCACGACTGCGGGCACGAGTCGGAGCCGGGCTGCGCGGTGCTGGCGGCCGTGGAGAGCGGCGACCTGCCGGAGCGGCGGCTGCAGAGCTGGCGCAAGCTCCAGCGGGAGGCCCGCTGGATGGCCGGCCGCACGGACGCCCGCATCCGCAAGGAGCAGCAGAACCGGTGGAAGATCATCCACAAGGAGATGCGCCGCTCCGGCCGCAACCGCCCCTGAACCGTCCCGCTCCCTCGCACCCGCACGCGGGGGCGCCGACCCGCGTCCGGGTGCGCGCGTTCGCGGCGAGGGCATCTCGCCCGAACGCGTGCGCACGGAGCGGGTCGGCCGGGTTCGTCCGTACGTGTGCGAGGTGAGGGTGCCGGCCGGGTTCGTCCGTACGTGTGCGAGGTGAGGGTGCCGGCCGGGTTCGTCCGTACGTGTGCGAGGTGAGCGGGCCGGTCGGGTTCGTCCGCCCATGTACGCGGGGAGCGGGTTGGCCGGGTTCGTTCCACCCGCCCCTCGGGGAGCGGAGGCGCCGGGTCCGTGGGCGGGGGAGCGGAGCCGGGGCGGGGGTAGGACCAGGGCATGGACGTGTTCGCGGACCGGGCCGAGGCCGGTGAGCTGCTGGCCGAGCGGCTGCGCGACCTCCACGACCCCGTGATCCTCGCCCTGCCCCGGGGCGGCGTCGCCGTGGCGCTGCCCGTCGCGCGGCGGCTGGGCGGCGTGCTGGACGTGCTCGTCACCCGCAAGATCGGCTACCCGCCGATGCCGGAGCTGGGCGTCGGCGCGATAGCCGAGGGCGGGGAGCCGGTGCTGGACCTGCCGCTGCTCGCCCGCCTCGGGCTGCAGCCGTCGTCCGTGGCGGGCGTGGTCGAGGACGAGCGCCGGGAACTGGACCGGCGGGTGCGGGTCTACCGAGGGGACCGGCCGCTGCCCGAGCTGGCCGGGCGCGAGGTGGTCGTGGTGGACGACGGGCTCGCGACCGGCGGCACCGCGCGGGCGGCGCTGCGGGCCGTGCGCCGCGCGAAGCCGGCCACGCTGACGCTGGCGGTGCCCGTCGGCGCCCGCGAGACGGTGCGCGCGCTGCGGGAGGAGGCCGACGACGTGGTGGTGCTCGCCATGCCGCCCGACTTCCACGCGGTCGGCCAGTGGTACGCCCACTTCGACCAGCTCAGCGACGCCGACGTCCTCGACCTGCTGGCACAGGGCAGAGGAGAGGCGAGCTGATCACGGACAGCCCCACGGCCACCGCGTACAGCGCCTGGTAGGCCGTCGCCCCCAGCGCGGCCGGCCGGCCGATGCTGCCTCCGGAGAAGCCGATGCTGCCTCCGGAGAAACGGGGTAGGAGGCGGGCATCAGGTGGGCTGGCCGGTGGGGCGCACGACGACCGTGTTCACGTCCACGCCGGGCAGCTGGGCCGGCGACCAGGCGATGGCATCGGCGATGTTGTCCGCGGTGGGCCGACGAGCACGATCCGGCCGCGGGTCTCGCGCAGCGCGGGCTAGGCGGCGAGGACGGCCCAGACGAGCTTGCGCCGGGTGCTGGAGACGACCCAGCCCCACGTCGTGCAGATCGCCTCCACCAGCCGCAACCCGCGTCCGAACTCGGCGAACACGTCCGGGCAGACCGCGATCGGCGCGGCCGGGCTGCGGTCGGTGACCACGCAGGCCACCTCGGTGCCGTAGCCGAGCAGCCGCAGCTCCTCGATGCCGCCGCCGTGCCGCATCGCGTTGGTGACCAGCTCGGAGACCACGAGCTGCGCCTCGAACGCCACGCCGTCCGACCCCCAGCCGGCCAGCGTGTGGTCCACGAAGCGCCGCGCCGACGAGACGCACGCCGGCTCGACCAGCCCGTGAAAGGGGAACGACGCGTCGCAGGGCGTCGGCCGTCCGCCCACCAGGACGGAGGACAGCCAGTCAGGTGGCCGGGCCCCTGCGGCTGCGGTGTGCGGCCGTGCGTCGAAAGTCGTCATCCTGGCCCCCGAAGCGCGGTCTGTTAAGTGATCCATTGCCATCTTTACGGGATGCGCTTTCCGATGCAAGACTTTTCGTCGTTTACGGATGCAAATCGCATCTGCACGTGCAGACGATCTGGGAGCGGCGGCGTGAGCGCACAAAGGGCGGAGGGGAGTGTCTTCGGCTTCACGCCGGGGAGCCCGACGGTCCTGCGGATCCTGCTGGGCACCCAGCTGCGCAGGCTCCGCACGGAGAAGGGTATCTCGCGCGACGACGCCGGATACGCGATTCGCGCTTCTCACGCCAAGATCAGTCGGCTGGAGCTCGGGCAGGTCAGCTTCAAGGAGCGCGACGTCGCCGACCTGCTCACCCTGTACGGGGTCACCGACGAGACCGAACGGGCCCCGCTGCTGGGACTCGCGCGGCAGGCCAACGCCCCCGGCTGGTGGCACAAGTACGGCGACCTGCTGCCCTCCTGGTTCGAGGTGTACATCGGCCTGGAGGGCGCGGCCTCGGTCATCAGGACGTACGAGAACCAGTTCGTCCCCGGCCTGCTCCAGGCGCCCGGCTACGCCCGCGCGGTGATCAGGCTGGCGCACGAGGCGGCGCCGGAGCAGGAGATCGAGCGGCGGGTGAGACTGCGCACCACGCGGCAGCGCCGGCTGGAGGGCGAGGGCGCTCTCACGCTGTGGGCGGTGATCGACGAGGCGGTCGTGCGGCGCACGCTCGGCGGCCCCGAGGTGATGCGTCAGCAGGTCGACCACCTGCTGGAGATGACCGGCCTGCGCAACGTGACCGTGCAGGTGATGCCGTTCGACCGGGGCGGGCACGCGGCGGCCGGCGGGCCGTTCAGCATCCTGCGCTTCCCCGAGCGCGACCTGCCCGACGTCGTCTACATGGAGCAGCTCACCAGCGCCCTGTACCTGGACAAACCCGCCGAGTCCGAGAACTACATGCGGGTGATGGACCGGCTGAGCATCCAGGCCGAGTCGCCGGCGCGAAGCAGGCGTTTCCTGGAGAGCCTCCGCTCCTCCCTGTGACCCACTCCATACGGGGAAATTTGCCCATCAGGGGCATGGCCGGCCGCGCGCTGCCGTAATCTCAGCTCGCAAAGCACGGATGCACGTGCATTTGCAAGCGAGGAGCTTCTTCCATGCATGGGTTCCGCAACGGAACGCCCGCCGGCCGTCTTCCCGTCGTGTGGCGGAAGAGCAAGCGGAGCAACCCCAACGGCAACTGCGTCGAGGTGGCCACCCTTCCCACGGGGGAGATCGCGATGCGCAACTCGCGCTTTCCCGACGATCCCGCGCTCGTCTACACGCGTGCCGAGATCACCGCGTTCGTCCTGGGGGCCAAGGACGGGGAGTTCGATGACCTGATCGTCTGATCCGCTCGAAACGGGGGTTTCCGGAAATGACGAGAGCCCGGCGCCGAGGGAAGGCGCCGGGCTCTTTCGCGTGCTCGGGTTGAGAATCGCGCCTGATCATGCAGTTGCCCCGACCGGGTTCGCCAGGGTCCGGCGGGCCGGACCCCGGTTCATCGGGACAACTGCGGGATCACGCGGTGCTCGTGACCGCGCTCGTGGCGGCCGGGCGGATCAGGCGGCGGAGATGCCGGCGCTGGCGGCGCGGCGCATGCGACGGCGACGCTCGGAGGCGCGCTCGTCCTCGTTGAGGCCGCCCCACGTGCCGTACTTCTCCGGGCGGGAGAGCGCGTAGTCCAGGCACTCGGTGCGGACCGGGCACTGCGCGCAGATCGCCTTGGCCTTCCGCTCACGTACGTCACGCTCCGGCTGCCGCTCCCCGTCGGGACCGAAGAAGAGCACGAGGTCCTCACCCCGGCACGCGGCATCATCCTGCCAACCCCAGCTGGGGCGCGGGCGGGCGAGCTGCCGACGTACCTGAGACATGAGAAAACCACCTTCGTGAGAGGTATTTCGGTAATTGAGCCGCATTGGACGCTTTCGGCGTCACTGTTCCAACGCAAGGAGGGGCCGTGATGTTCCCACAATCAGGTGAGCGCCGGCGTGGCGTACCGCACAGGCGAGAGCCTGTCCAGCGAAACCAGCCGGTAGGTGGTGATCGTCTCGGCGCAAACCGTGCCGCACGGCGCTCGGAACGCCGAGGGCGTGACCACAACCCGGAGCCGGACGTCGCCGCAGCGCACGATGGCGTGGGTGACGTCGCCGTCCAACCTGGAGGATTCCACGGCCACTGCGCCGACAGAGCACTCTCCCGTATGGGCTCGGGCGAAGTGCTCGACGGCTTGCAATGGCTCAGGGATGCCCGCGCGTCCCCGGTAGCGGTCGAGAATGATCTCGCCCGACCGGTACGCGTTCGCCGCTGCGATCGCAGCAGCCTGAGACATGCTGCCGTAGAAAATTCCGTGTGGCAAGCACACGAGGTTGGCGGCGTAGCGATCGCCGCCAACGTGTGACGTTTCCCATACTCTGTCCGGCCAAACCTCGGCCAGCTCGCGAGCGAGGGGTAGTCCAATGCGGGCGCAGCACGCATTGCGCTTGGCGTGCGTGCAGACCAGAAATACCGGCTCGTCTTCAAGTATGCAGGACTCCGGGACCACTCCGGCCACCAGCGCGTCCAGGTCAAGATCGTCCGGACCTGCGACGACACCCGAGGCCAGCCACGGTTCCGGGCCCGCGCCGTAGGCGACTAGCACACGCAGGCCTTGCCCCGCCTGGCGGGTCCGGCGGCCGGGGCGGCGGATGAGCTGGGGCCGGACGCCGCGCTCCAGAGCCCGCTCGACGAGCCGCGCGACGTCGTCCGGGAGCTCCAGGTTCTCCAGGTGGGAGGGCCAGGGGCCGTTGTACTCGACGAGCAGCCACAGCCGGGCTCCCACGGTGGCGCTGGCCAGGGTGGGCACGGTCCCGGTGTGGCACCCGTCCGGATGTTCGCAGCCCCTGGCCAACGCTCCCCCTCCGCGTCAGTACGAGATTAGGTAAGACTAACCTAACGGTAAGGCGCGGCCGATGTAGGGATTCCACCCGACGTGTCCTCGCCGCCCCCCTTCCGGCCCCTTCCAGCCGCCCGGCCTCCGAAACGCCCGGGTCCGTGCGCCCTTGGGGGAGCCCGGCGGCTGGGGCCGGGGTCTGGGCGGGTTTGTGCGGGTACGGAGGGCGTGGCCTCTGGGGCTGCGGGCCGGGTGCGGCGTGGGGTGGGTCCGGTGGTCCGGTCTTCGGGCCTTCCGGGCCGTGTGCGGCGTCGGGGGTCAGGCGTTCGGCGGGCCCTCGGCGGTGGCGCGGGCCAGCATGGCGCGGGCGGCGGGCAGCGCGGCGGCGCGGTCCGACGCGACCAGGCCGATGCGGGTGCGCCGGTCCAGCAGGTCGACCTCGTCCAGGGCGCCCTCGTGCAGCGCCGACCAGAGCAGCTCGCCCGCCGTGACGCCCGCCCCCACCTCCTCCGGGTACGCGCGGACGAGCGGGAGCACGGCGGCCGCCTCGGCGCCGTAGCGCTCCACCAGCCGCGCGGACGGCCCTCCGTCCCCGGCCCCGTGTGGGCCGCCGCCACGACGTCCGCGGCCCCTCAGCGAACCCCTCCCCGGGCTCCCGGGCAGACCGCCCGGCCCGCCACGATCATCGCCCCTGCCCCGATCGCCGAGCCCGCTGCGATCACGGAGCCCGCCCAGGCCACTGAGCCACCCTCGGCCGCCAGAGCCGCCAGAGCCGCCAGAGCCGCCAGAGCCGCCAGAGCTGCCAGAGCTGCCAGAGCCCCCGGAGTCGCCGAAGCCGCCGGACGCGCCGAGCGTCGGGATCGCCCCGACGAGCGGCAGGCGGGCCGTCCGGCACGCTCCCGCGTCGAGCCCGGCGGCGGACACGGCGCGGTCCACCGCGTCCTGGGCCATCCGCCGGTACGTGGTGAGCTTGCCGCCCACCACCGTGACGACCGAGTCGCCACGGCCGCCCCACCGGCCCCTCTCGCCCCCGAGGACCGCGTGGCGGCGCGAGAGGTCGGCCGTGCCGCCTTCGCCCGCCAGCAGCGGCCTCAGGCCCGCGTAGGCCCCTGCCACCGCCTCCCGGGGCAGCGGGACGTCCAGCACGGCGTTGAGAACGCCGAGCAGCGCCCTGATGTCCTCCTCGGGCGCCTCCGGCACGTCCGGCACGGGCCCGTCCACCGGCTCGTCCGTCAGCCCCGCGTACGCGCGCCCGTCGGGCTGGGGGAGCAGGAGCGCGAACCGATTGCCCGCGCCCGGGATCGGCAGGTGCAGACCCGCCGTGAGCCCCGGCAGCGTCCCCGGCGCGAACACCAGGTGCGTCCCCCGCGACGGCCGCAGCCGCACCCGGGGGTCCAGCCCGCCCGCCCACACGCCGGTGGCGTTGATCACCACCCTGGCGCGGATCTCGAACTCCTCCCCGGTCAGCTCGTCGCGCGCCCGCGCGCCCCGCCCGGTCAGCTCCAGGACGCGGCACCGGGTCAGGATCCGCGCGCCGTGCGCGGCGGCGGTGCGCGCGAGGGCCACCACCAGGCGAGCGTCGTCGAGCAGCCGCCCGTCCCACGACAGCAGGCCGCCACGCAGGCCGTACGGGCTGAGGAAGGGCGCGAGCCGGCGCGTCCGGGAGGCGTCCAGACGCGACGGGCCGGGCAGCAGGGGCCGTGGCGTGCCCGCGGAGGCGCGCAGCGCGTCCCCGAGCCGGTAGCCCGCCATGACGGCGGCCTCCCGGGCCCGCGAGACGTCACCGGTGAGCGGCAGCACGTACGGGTGCGCGCGCACCAGGTGCGGCGCCGTGTGCCGCAGCAGGATGCCGCGCTCCACGGCGCTCTCGTGGGCGATGCCCACCTCGCCCTTGGCCAGGTAGCGCAGTCCGCCGTGGATCAGCTTGGAGCTCCACCGGGAGGTGCCGAAGGCGAGGTCGTGCGCGTCCGCCGCGACCACGGACAGGCCGCGCGAGGCGGCGTCCAGGGCGGCGCCCGCGCCGGTCGCGCCGAGGCCCACGACGAGCACGTCGGCCGTCTCCTCGGCGGTCCGCGTCAGTTCCGCGCGCCTCCTGAAGGCGTTGAGCGAGCTACGGGTGTCGATCGAGCTGTCCAAGGTATCCCTCCAGCAGGGCGGCGAGCTCGGCGTCGAGGTCGTCCAGGGTGACCCCGCCGTCACCTCCGGGGCCGGTCATCGCGGGCGCCGAGATCAGGAACGACTGCGCCACCAGCAGGACCGCCCGCGCCGCGCGCGGGTCGCCGGTGACGCGTTCGAGCAGGGTCAGGACGGCGTCGTGGGTGGCGCCCCTGCGGTGCAGCAGGTACGGCAGGAGCAGCTCGGGGTCGGCCTCGACGATCTTGACCCAGAGCGGGTGGGAGCGCAGCCGCCGCACCCCCTCCACCACGGCGGCCACCGGGTCGGACAGGTCCAGGTCCTCCACCGCCCGCAGCCACTCGCGCGTCATCAGGTCGGCGACCAGCGACCGCACGTCCGGCCAGCGCCGGTAGAGCGTCATGCGCGAGACCCCGGCCCGGCGGGCGACGTCGGTGAGCGTGGTCCGCCGCACCCCGTAGGCCAGCACGCAGTCACGCGCCGCGTCCAGAACACCGTCATTGTGACGAATCGCCGTCATATGTCACAGTGTAGACATGTCCGCTGAACCCATGCTCTGGTCCGGCTGGGGCGACCCCGCCCTCGCCCGCGAGCTGCCCGAGCCGGTCCGTGAGCTGCTGCGCGACCTGCTCGGCGTGCGCGGGCCCGCCGTGCCGGCCGTACCGCTGGAGTCCGTACGGCTGCCCGAGATCGCGCTCGACGGCCGCGTGCTGGAGGACCTGGCCGGGATCACCGGAGCCGGCCACGTGCGCACCTCGCGCGAGGCACGGGTGCGGCACACGCGCGGCAAGTCGACGCCCGACCTGCTGCGCATGCGCGCCGGCGACGCCCTCGACGCCCCCGACGCGGTCGTGCTGCCCGGCTCCCACGCCGAGGTGGCGGCGCTGCTGGAGCTGTGCTCGCGGGAGCGGGTGGCCGTCGTCCCGTTCGGCGGCGGCACCTCGGTCGTGGGCGGCCTGACGCCCGACCGCTCCCGGGGCCCGGCTCCCGGCCGGCCCGGTGACGGTCCGGACGGCGGGGGCGCGCCGTTCGCGGGGGTCGTGGCGCTGGACCTGTCCCGGATGAACCGGCTCGCCGGCTTCGACGCCGAGTCGCGCGTGGCCGAGCTGGAGCCGGGATTGCGCGCTCCCGAGGCGGAGCGGCTGCTCGCCGCCCACGGGATGACACTCGGCCACTTCCCCCAGTCGTTCGAGTACGCCACGCTCGGCGGGTTCGCGGCGGCCCGGTCCAGCGGGCAGGCGTCCGCCGGGTACGGGCGCTTCGACGACATGGTGGTCGGCCTCACCGCGGCCACCCCCGCCGGCACCCTGGAGCTCGGCCGCGCCCCACGCTCCGCCGCAGGGCCAGACCTGCGGCACCTCCTGCTCGGCTCCGAGGGCGCCCTCGGGGTCATCACCTCGCTGCGCCTGCGGGTCCGTCCCGTGCCCGCCGAGAAGGTCTACGAGGGCTGGCGCTTCCCGACGTTCCGTGAGGGCGCCGCCGCGCTGCGGGAGCTCGCCCAGGACGGGCCGCTGCCCACGGTGCTGCGGCTTTCGGACGAGACCGAGACCCTGGTCGGCCTGGCCCGCCCGGACGCCCTGGGGGGCGGCGGCGCGGGATGCCTGGTGATCGCCGGCTACGAGGGCGCGTCCGTCGCCGCCGCCCGGGCCGGGGCCGCCGCGGTGCTCGCGCGACACGGCGGCGAGCCGCTCGGGGAGGAGCCGGGGCTGGCCTGGGAGCGGGGCCGCTTCTCCGCGCCGTACCTGCGCGACTCGCTGCTCGCCGCCGGCGCGACCGTGGAGACGCTGGAGACGGCCTGCTTCTGGTCGGGGCTGCCGCGCCTGTACGACGCGGTGCGGCTGGCGCTGCTCGGCGCGCTCGGCTCGCCGCTGGTGATGTGCCACGTCTCCCACGTGTACGAGACGGGCGCGTCGCTGTACTTCACCGTGGTGACGGCCCAGGACGGCGACCCGGTGCGGCAGTGGGCCGAGGCCAAGCGGGCCACCCTGGAGGCGATCGCCGGCGCGGGCGGCACCGTGTCGCACCACCACGGCGTCGGCCGCGACCACCTGGAGGCGTACGCGGGGGAACTGGGGCCGGTGGGCGTCGAGGCGCTGCGGGCGGTCAAGGCGCGGCTGGACCCGCGGGGCGTGCTCAACCCCGGCGTGCTGGTCCCCTGACCCGCGCCCCGGATCCGGCGGGCGGGATCAAGGGGGCGGATCGACGGCGGCCCCGGCCTCGCGCGCCGCGGCCGCCGCCTCGCTGTAGCGGTGCAGAGCCTCGTACGTCTCGGTCAGCGTCGCCAGGCACATCACCAGCGCCGGGCCGCCGAGCGGGCGGGCCAGCGCGACGGCCTCCAGCGCGTACGGTAACGCCTCGCCCGGCCGCCCGTGCCCGAGCATCACCCGGGCCGCCGCGCGCAGCGAGCGGACCAGCAGCGGCGTGTGCGCGAGCGGATCCAGGCCGGCCAGCGCCCGGCTGCGCTCGACCGCCTCCCTGACGCCGCGGACCCGCGCCCGGCTCCCGCGCCACCGCGTGTGCGCGTACGCCAGCAGGCCTTCGACGGCGGCCACCTCGGGGGCGCCCCGCCTGGTCGTATCGTCCGGACCGTTCCGGGCCATGGCAGCCCCTCCCGCGGCCGACAACCGCTTGCTTGGGGCGTGAGGCTACACATGGGAACCTTCCGTGTCGAGAGCTGCACGGAGCGTTCGGGATGCGCGCCGGAAAGATCACGGTAAAGATATGGTCATGGTGGAAGCGGCGGCCGAACGCGGAAAGCATCTCTCGTCCCGGGTGTCCGAAGAAGGTGCAGGCTGGGCCTGTGCCCGGATCGGCACGTTCGACGGGATGCGCCCGAAGAGGAAGGGCTTCACCTGGCTCGACCCGCGCACCCTGTGGCGTTCGCGCAACGAGATCCTGGCCGGGCTGTTCGGCGACCCGTCGCCCGAGGTGCGGGAGCGCTGGGTGAGCGCGCAGCTCGGCGGCGGCGCCGACCCCGGCTTCCGGGTCCGGCCCGGCCTGGGCGGCGCCTTCGACTTCCTCCTGCTCGGCGACACCGGCGAGGGCGACGCCTCCCAGTACGCGGTCGTGCCCGGCCTGCTGCGCGCCGGCCAGGGGACGGCGTTCGCGGTGGTGGCGAGCGACGTCATCTACCCGGCCGGATCGGGCAACGAGTACGGCGACAAGTTCTTCCGCCCGTACCAGGACTACGACGCCCCCATCTACGCGATCCCTGGCAACCACGACTGGTACGACGGGCTCGGCGGCTTCATGCGGGTCTTCTGCGACGCGCCCGCGCTCAAGCCCCGCCCGGTCAGCGGATGGCTGCGCGGGCTGCTGTGGCGCCGGCCCGAGACCATCGACGAGGCCCGCCTGGCCGAGGCCCGGAAGCTGCGCGCGCGCCCCTCCCAGCAGGCCGCCGGTCCGGCCGCCCAGCCGGGCCCGTACTGGGCGATCGAGAGCGACAGCCTGATCGTCGTGGGCGTCGACACGGGCATCAGGGGCGTCATCGACCGGCGGCAGACCGCCTGGTTACGCGAGGTGTCGCTGGACCCCCGGCCCAAGATCCTCGTCACGGGCAAGCCCATCTACACGCGCAACGAGTACAAGCCCTCGCCGCTGGAGGAGGGCGGGACGATCGACGACATCGTCCGCGACCCCCGCCACCGCTACGTGGCCGCCATCGGCGGCGACGTCCACAACTACCAGCGCTATCCCGTCCGGGTGGGCGACCGGGTCATCCAGTACGTCGTCTCCGGCGGCGGCGGCGCCTTCATGCACGCCACCCACACCATCGCGCGGGTCGACGTCGCCGGCGTCCACGAGGACGACTTCAAGTGCTATCCGCTGCGCGGCGACTCCCTGTCGTTCTACAGCCAGCTCTACGCCCGGCGGCTGCGCATGAAGTGGCTCTACCTCACGCCCGCCGAGGCGGCCTGCGTCATGTCCGAGCGCATCGGCGGCACGCCCGTACGGCCGATCGCGTCGCCGGTGCGGATGACGGCGCGGATCAAGTGGGCGGCGCGGCTGCTCGGGGGCTGGCCGTGGCCGCTGCGGCTGCCGGTGGACCGGGTCTTCCACCGCTACCTGTCCGAGCTGTCCGACTGGGACACACCTCCGTTCTTCAAGCAGTTCCTCCACCTCTCCGTCACACCGGACACGCTCACCCTCCGCTGCTTCGCCGCCACCGGCTGCCTGGACCAGGAACTGGAGCCGCCGCTGGAGGACGAGGTGCGGATCGCTTTGTCGTAGACGCCTGGCACGCTGGGGGGCGTGTACGTGGTGGTTGCGGGGGACGAGGTGCTCCCCCTGGGGTCTTCCGGTGTCACGGGCTCTGCTGATCTCGCGGCGGTGGTGCGGGAGAGGGAGCGCGAGCGGCCCCGCTGGGTGTGGGCCGACACCCGCGAGGACTACGTGCCCCTGCTGAGCGCCGGCGTGCGCGTCTCCCGCTGCCACGACCTCGCCCTCACCGAGGGCCTCCTCCTGGGCTTCGAGGGCCGCCACGGCGAGCCCCGCTCCGTCCGGGCCGCCCACGCCCGCCTGCACGGGCTGCCGGTGCCCGACGAGCGGCCCAGCGAGCCGGGCACCCTGTTCGCGCCCGAACCGCCGTCCGCGAGCGTCGTCGCCGAGGTGCTGGCCGACCAGTTGCGCCGCATCGAGGCGCTGCCCGACCCCGGCCGCTTCAGGCTGCTCGTCGCGGCCGAGTCGGCGGGGGCGCTCATCGCGGCCGAGATGGGCCACGACGGCATGCCGTGGCGGCGCGACGTGCACGACGCGCTCCTCGCCGACCTGCTCGGCCCGCGGCCCGTGCACGGCATGCGGCCTTCCCGGCTCCAGGCGCTGGCCGACGAGGTGTCGGCCGCCTTCGGCCACCCGGTCAACCCCGACTCGGTGCAGCAGCTCGTCAAGGCCTTCAAGGGGGCGGGCGTCGCGCTGAAGAGCACCCGTTCCTGGGAGCTCAAGCAGGTCGGCCACCCGGCCGTCGCGCCCCTGCTCGCCTACAAGGAACTGGCCCGCCTGCACAGCTTCCACGGCTGGACGTGGGCCGACCAGTGGGTCCGCGACGGGCGGTTCCGCCCCGAGTACGTGGTGGGCGGCGTGGTGTCCGGGCGCTGGGCCACCTCGGGCGGCGGGGCGCTGCAGATCCCCAAGGTGATGCGGCGGGTGGTCGTGGCCGACGACGGCTGGACCCTCGTCGTGGCCGACGCCGCCCAGCTCGAACCGCGCGTGCTCGCCGCGATGGCCGGCGACGTCGGCCTGGCCAGGGCGGCGGGCGAGATCGACCTCTACTCCGCGCTGGCGCAGGCGTTCGGCGGCGACCGCGACCACGCCAAGATCGCGATGCTGTCCGCCATGTACGGCGGCACCAGCGGCGACGCCCCCAAGCTGCTGGCCATGATGCGCCAGCGCTTCCCCCGCGCCTACCAGTTCGTCGAGGACGCCGCCAAGGCCGGGGAGGAGGGGCGGCTGGTGCGCTCCTGGCTGGGGCGCACCTGCCCGCCCCCGTCCGAGCGGTGGCGCGGGCTCGTGTCGGGGCCCGACGGCGGCCGGGCCGCGCGCGACCGCGGCCGGTTCACCCGCAACTTCGTGGTGCAGGCCACGGCCGCCGAGTGGGCGCTCGCCCTCATGGCCGTGCTGCGGGGGCTGCTGCCCGGCCCGGCCAGGCTGGTGTTCTTCCAGCACGACGAGGTCATGGTCCACTGCCCGCTGGAGCAGGCGCCGGAGGTGATCGACGCGGTGTCCACGGCGGCTGAGGAGGCGACGCGGCTGATGTTCGGCCGCACGCCGGTGCGTTTCCCCATGGAGGCGGTGGCGGTCTCCTCCTACGCCGACGCCAAGTGAGGGCGGGCCGGCGGCCCCTTCCTACGCCGTCGCCGCCTTACGCCTGGTGAGGGCCAGCCAGAGGCCGGCCAGCGTCACCATCAGGCCCACCACCAGCCCCAGCACCCCGTACGACAGCCCGCCCACGATCGCGCCGGCCACGACCGTGCCGGTGGCGCCGCAGACGTTCATCAGCAGGTCCGACAGGCCCTGCACGGCGGGCCGGCGCTCCACCGGCACCGACTCGCTGAGCAGCGCCGACCCGGCGACCAGCCCGCACGACCAGCCCAGCCCGAGCAGCACCAGCGCCGTGGTGACCTGCCACACGCGGTGACCGGCCGTGCCCGCCAGGCACGCGGCGCTCAGCAGCAGCGACATGCCGAGCAGCAGCACCGGCACCTTGCCAGCCTTGTCGGACAGCCAGCCGACCACCGGCGACAGGACGTACATGCCGGCGATGTGCAGGCTGATCACCAGGCCGATGACGTCCAGCGTCGAGCCGTCGTGGTGGAGCTTCACCGGGGTCATCGACATCACCGACACCATCGCGGTGTGGCTTACCGCCACCATGACGAGCGCCAGCCGGGCCATCGGCGTGGAGCGCAGCGTCTCCCACGCCGGCCGGATCGTCCGCACGCGGCCGGCGGGCACGGGGCGGGCGCCGTCGCGCTCGCGGGCCAGCCTGAGCGGGTCGGGGCGCAGCCCGGCGGCGACGATGACCAGCGCCACCGCGAACGCCATGGCCGCGAACGCGAACGGCCCGGCCTTGTCCACCAGGCCGAGGTCGATGCCGATCTGGTCGGCGGGCTTGGCCAGGTTCGGCCCGGCGACGGAGCCGACGGTGGCCGCCCACACCACGAGCGACAGGTGGCGGGCGGCGTGCCCCTCCGGCGACAGGTCGGTCGCGGAGTAGCGGGCGGCCAGGTTGCCGGCGCTGCCGCCGCCGACCAGGACGAGCCCGGCGAGCAGGAGCGGCCAGCTGCGGATCGAGATGGCGGCGACGGACAGCGCGCAGCCGGCCAGCGCCGCCACGTACGCCAGTGACAGGCCCGCCCGCCGTCCACCCCGCGCGGCGGCCTTGGCGGCCGGCAGCGCCAGCAGCGCCGCCCCGAGCACGGTCGCGGTGCCCGCGAAGCCGCTGATGACCGTCGAGCCGGACAGCTCGTCCACCACCACGGAGCTCAGCGCCAGGCCGACCGCGACGCCCACGCCGCCGACGATCTGCGCGCCGGAGAGGACGGCCAGCGTACGACGCTGAATTCGGCGAATATCGTCATTGGGGGAAATCGATGATGATTTTGTGGGGGCGCTGGTCACCCGTGAAGTCTCCCATAGCCCACAAGATCCTCCCAAAGAGGACAAGACGCCTTTCCCATCCCGGCCGGCCCCATTCCGCGGCGGCCCTCGCCGGCGCATCCCCCGCGGACCGGACCTTCGGCGTGTCCTCCCCATGACGGGAGGGGAGGGTCAGAGCACGGTGACCGGGTCGCCCTGGGTCAGGACGCCGGGGCCGTCCGGGATGAGGTTGACGCCGAACCAGACCTTCCCGTCCCACCTGCGGTGCCGGGCGAGCGTGCGCGTGGGCTCCTTGCCCTTGGCGAGCGTCACCGGGTCGATCGTCGGCAGCACACAGCGATCGCAGCCCTTGCTGACCCGGAAGTCCACCTCGCCGATCCGCACCCGCTTCCAGGTGTCCTCGTCGAACGGCTCCGCCACGCCGTCGATCACCACGTTCGGCCGGAAACGGCGCATCGAGAGCGGCGGCCGGGGCTCCTCGCCCCGTTCGGCGGCCGTCTCGGCCACCCAGGCGTTGAGCCGGTCGAGGGAGGCCGTGGTGGTGAGCAGCAGCGGATAGGCGTCCGCGAGGCTCACGCGGTCCTCGGGCCGGCCGTACAGGGGGTCGACGGGACGGCCGGAGGGGTCGTCCTGCCAGGCCAGCCGGGCGGGCTCCCCGAGCAGCGCCGACAGCCACGCGGCCGCCTCGTCGCCGCAGTCGGCCAGGTCCAGGACCTCCTTGGGGTAGGTCACCGGGATCCTCCGGCCGGCCACCTCACGCCCCCCGCGCGGGACGACGCGAAGGGGCGCCGCGTGCGGTCCGGTGAGCGTCAACGCGTCGCCGTCCGGCGCGTCGTCGTCCGGCGTGGCCACGCAGGCCAGCAGCCGCGCGTGCGTGCGCGCCGTCAGCACCTTGCCGTCACCGCCGACGACCACGAAACGCCGGTCGCCGGCGAGCCCCCACGGCTCCACCTCGGCCCGCCGCACCTCGTGACCGCCCGTGGACTTCACCGGATAGAAATGGATGCTCGCCAACCTCATGCGTCGGACGGTACCGCACGGCCCGGCGCCGCCCCCGCGCGGTCTCAGGACGTCGCGCGGAACGTCTCGAGGAGGTGCGGAACGTCTCCAGGAGGAACGTCTCCAGGAGGTCAGGACGTCGGGCGGAACGTCTCCAGGAACACCTTGCGCGTCTGCGCCTGGTCGTCCCAGCCCAGCTCCGGCATGTCGAACGTGATCTTGAACGCGTCCTTGTCGTCGATCGTGACGTACCGGGTCAGCGCGTGCATCGGGACGCCGTTGGACTGCGTGTAGGTGTACTCCCAGTCCGCGGCCTTCCACGTGCGGAACTGCGTCGCCTGGAGCTGCACCTGGATGTAGCCGTCGACGCCGCCGTCCGCCTCGGCCCGGCTCAGTTCGCCCAGGCCGCCGTCCTGCTGCGGCGGCACCGGCTCGACCACGATCCGCATGCCCGAGTCCTTCGGCCCCGCGAACGTCGTCCCGTCGCCGGACGTGGCCGGCTTCCAGGCGGCGGGCACGGCGGCCTTGAAGCCGGGCGGCGTGTGCTCCTTGTAGCCCTCCGGCACGGTCGCCGCCTGCAGCGGCGCGGCCGTGGCGGCGGGCTCGGAGGTCGCCCCGGAGGTCGCGGACGTGGTCGCCGGCGTAGGGGAGCCGGAGCCGGACGAGAGGAACACGGTGGCCGCCACGACGGCGCTCACGGCCGCCACCGAGACGAGGATGAGGCGGGGCGTCGGCCGCCCGTCGCGCAGCCACGGGCCCTCGTCGTCGTCCGGTCGCCGCCTGCCCTTCCCCGGGCGCACGCCGTCGCGCGGCGGTGCGGAGGGGCGGCGCCGCGGCACGTCCGCCGACAGGTCGCGGGAGTGGTCGCGCAGGTGGTCCTCGGAGGCCAGCGGCCAGGGGGCGGCCCGGCTGTCCGTGGTCAGCGGCAGGATCGGCTGCGGTCCCTGGCGCGGGCCGGAGCGGGCGTTCGGGGCCGGGGGGTCGCCGAAGAGGACGGCGGCGTCCAGGCGCTCGTCCGTGCCCGCGGCGGCCTGCAGCCGTCCGGCGAGGCTCGACGGCCCACCTGCACCCGCGGGCCCGCCGGTCTCGGGCCCTCCGGAGAGCGCGTCACGAGCCGAAACCCCGGGAGCCCCGAAGCCGCCCGGCTCCGAAGTGCCCGAAGCCCCGAAGGTCCCGGAAGCGCCGGCGACACCCGGGACACCGGACGGACCGGCGCCGGTCGTCCCGAAGCCGTGCGGGTGGGGGCCGGTCGTGCCGGGTCCGTGCGGGTGCGCGCCGGTCGCGCCGGGCGCGGACAGCGGCCCCGACGGGCCGCCGAAGGCGTCGAACCCCTGGGGCGGCATCGCGATCCGGTCGGTGTGGTGGCCCCCCGACGCGCCGGCCGGCGCGTCGTAGCCTCCCGAGTACGTTCCCGCCGCGTCGCCGAGACCCGGCTCGTACGGCACGCGCACCGGGCCCGACGGCGTCTCGACGATGCGCGAGGGCATCGGCCCGGACGGCGGGTCGAGCGGCGGCAGCAGCCCGGCCGGCGTCGGGTCGGCCTCCGTGGGCAGAGGCGCCTGCGGCGTCTCCGGGTTGCGCGGCCGGGCGGAGCCGTGGGCCAGCAGGATGTGCTCGAGGGCGTCGGTGACCTGCGCGGCGGTGAGCCGCTCGGCCGGGTTCTTGCGCAGCAGCCCCTCGATGACGGGCAGCAGCGCCCCGGCGCGGTGCGGGCGGACCGGTTCCTGCGTCAGCACCGCGCCGAGCACGGCGATCGCGTCCGGCCCCTCGTACGGCGGGCGTCCCTCGACGGCCGCGTACAGCGTCGCGCCGAACGACCACAGGTCGGCCGCGGCCGTGATCTGCTGGCCCGACAGCCGCTCCGGCGGCACGTACGCGGGCGAGCCCATGAGCAGGCCCGTCTGCGTGATCGTGACGTCGCCCTCGATGGCGGCGATGCCGAAGTCGGTGAGCACCACCCGGTCGGCGGTGAGCAGCACGTTGCCCGGCTTGACGTCGCGGTGCAGGATCCCCGCCGCGTGGGCGTGACGCAGCGCGTCGAGCACCCGGATGCCGATCTCCGCGGCCTGCGCCACCGGCAGCGGGCCGCTCTGCCGTACGGCCTGCTCCAGCGACCACGCGCGGAACAGCTCCATGACGATCCAGGGCCGGCCGTCCTCCTCGACCACGTCGTGGACGGTCACGATGCCGGGGTGCGTCAGCCGCGCGGCCGAGCGGGCCTCGCGCAGCATGCGCCGGTGCGCCACCTGCTTACCCGCGTGGTCCAGTCCGTGCGGCAGGATCAGCTCCTTGACCGCCACGTCACGGTCGAGCAGCACGTCGTGGGCCTGCCACACCATGCCCATGCCGCCCCGGCCCACCGGCGACATCAGCCTGTAGCGCCGGCCGATCAAGCGTCCCTGGCTCCGCGACACTTCCCCCTGTGTGCCGGGCCCGCCGAGCAACCGGTCGGCTGCCATTTCCGCCCCCAAAGTCTCCCGCCTCATCGGTCACATGCGTCGCGCCACGGTTCCAGATTATGAGGTTCGACACGATATAGGCACGCCATTACGGAACGGAAGCAGCATCAAGTCCTGACAAATCCCATTACGTCCGGAAATATCACGGATCAAATGGATCAAGTGCGGAATCGGCTAGGGCCAGCAATGCGTTCGTGAACGCCTCCGCCGGCGGGCTCACCAGCCCCGCCCCGACCTGCCCCGTGCCCGCCACGCGCCCGGCGATGCCGGTGTTGACGACCGGCAGCACCCCCGTCCGGGCCACCAGTGTGAGGTCGATCCCGACCGGCGTTCCCCGGAAGCCGAGCGCCGGGATCTGGTACGCGGGGTGCTCGGCGAGCGTGATCTCGTACATGGACCGGGTCGCCGCCACGGCGTCCGCCACCTCGCCGCCCACGAAGCGCACGATGGCCGGGGCCGCCGCCATCGCGAACCCGCCCAGCCCCGCCGTCTCGGTGATCGTGGAGTCGCCGATGTCGGGGTTCGCGTCGGCCGGCCCGTACGCGCCGAGGTAGAGGCCGTCGGGCACCCCCGCCGGCCCCGTGAACCACCGCTCGCCCAGCCCCGACACCTGCACGCCGAAGTCGGTGCCGTTGCGGGCCATGGCCACGACCAGCGACGAACCCGGCACGTCGCGGGCCGCGTCGGCCGAGACCTTGGCGGCGGCCATGGCGGCGTTCAGGAAGAAGTGGTCGTTGCCGCCGACGAACCGCAGCACCTCGGCGGCGTGCCCCGGCGCCGCGTTCACCACGTACGGCGCCAGCTCCCGCAGCAGCAGCGACGTGGCCGCGCGGTTGCGGTTGTGCAGCTCGTCGCCCATCTGCAGCGCCTGCGCGGCCAGCGCCCGCAGGTCGATCGGCCCGGCCAGCTCCACCGCCGCCGACAGGACCGGCCCCAGCACGTGGTCCATCCAGCCGAGCCGGTCGAGCACCTCCGGGCCGTACGCGCCGTAGCGCAGCACCCGGCCGAGCCCCTCGTTCAGCGAGCAGTACGCGACGCCGCCGTGGACGTCGTCACGCACCTCGAACATCCACATCGACGGGCTCACCACGCCCGCCATCGGCCCCACGGTCCGGTGGTGGTGGCAGGGCTCCAGCCGCACCCGGCCCGACTCCAGCCGGGCACGGGCGTCGTGCTCGTCGAGGGCGTACCCCTCCAGCAGCATCGCGCCGATCAGCGCGCCGCGCATCGGCCCCGACGCCCGCTCCCAGTCGAGGGGCGGCCCGGCGTGCAGGAACATCGGCTGCGGCAGCTCCAGCAGCTCCGAGGCGCGCCGCACGCGCACCAGCAGGGGGCGGGACGAGGTCAGCCGGTCCACGGCCCGCTCGTTGGCGGCGCGCCGCCGCGGGTCGGCGAGGACCCGGGCGAGGGCGCCGGCGGTGCCGGGCAGCGGCGGCCGCCAGTCCACGGGGGTGGTGGGAACGGCTTGGGCGTCCAGGGCCTCGCGCAGCAGGTCCACGCCGGCGGTGATCACCTGGGGCGGGCTGGAGAGCAGCGTCATCGCAGGTCCCTCGCGTACCGGGCGGCCTGGGCGTTGGACACGAAGACCGAGGCGCCGGCCTCGCGGAAGGCGGCGGCCTGCCGGTGCAGGTCCTGCGGGTCGCCCTCGGTGCCGACGAGCGCGACCACCACGGCGGCGGCCGGGCAACGGGCCACGGCGGGCGCCAGCGACGCGGCCGGGTCGGGATCGGCGCCGTGGCCGAGGACGACGTCGAGCAGGACCACCTCGTCCGGGCCGACGCGGGCGAGCGCGTCCAGGCGCAGCGCCGGGTCGATCATGGGATGGGGCCGGCCCCGGGTGTAGGCGTCGGCCCCGAAGTCGACGAACTCACCGGAACCGGAACCGGAACCGGGACCGGAACCGGAACCGGGACCGGGACCGGAGGGGGCGGCCTCGGAACCGGCGCCCGCCTCGGCGCCGGGACCCGCCGCGACGATGGCGGCGGCCTCGGCGCACAGCGTCCCGCCCGCGTAGAGGCCCCTGACCGCGCCCGGCTCCGGGGAGCGGCGGGCGGGAACGGGCCAGGAGGGCCAGAGGGGCACGGGCGCGCCGAGCGCGCGCAGGGCCCGCTCCGCCGCGCCCGTCAGGTCGTCGCGCCCGGTCAGCGCGGGCACGACCGGTGTGCGCAGCGACTCCACCACCTCCTGGACGGCCCGCGCCACCCCCGGGTCCGGCGGCTTGGACACGAGCACGATCAGCTCGGTCGCCGGGTCCTCGTCGAGCAGCCGCAGCGCCCGCACCGCCGACAGCCCGCCCACCTCGGCCGACAGGTCCCTGCCGCCGACGCCGAGCACATGGCTCACCCCGGTGCCGGCCAGGTCCAGCAGCGAGGTCACCTGCTGCGCCCCGGTGCCGGACGCGGCGACCACGCCCACCGGGCCCGGCCGCAGGACGTTGGCGAAGCCGAGGCCCACGCCGGCGATCACGGCCGTGCCGCAGTCGGGGCCCATGACGAGCACGCCGCGCTCGGCGGCCAGCCGCTTGAGCAGCACCTCCTGCCGTACGGGGACGCCGTCGCTGAAGATCATCACGTCGAGGCCCGCCTCGATGGCGTCCACCGCCTCCGGCAGGACGTGCTCGCCGGGCACCGACACCAGCGCCACCCCGGCGGCCTCGCCCGCCCGCGCGGCGGCCGAACGGGTGGTGCGCGGGGCCGGCCCCTCCGCCCCGGCCATGCCGTATGCGGAGGAACCGGCCGGGCCGCGCGCGGAGGACAGGGCCGCGAGGAGCCGGTCCAGCTCCCGCTCGGCCGCCGCCACGTCCCGGCCGCGCAGCGCGACGAGCAGGTCGGAGGGCCCGGCCGGGGGAGGGGCGAAGCCGAGGTCGCGGGCCATGGCGAGGTTCAGCTCGGTGGCCATGGCGACCAGGGCCACGTCCATGCCGGGCAGGTCGGACAGGGCCCGGCTGACCCGCATGAGCGTCACGGAGTCGTGGTAGACCCCGGCCCGCACCACGACGGCGGCCTCCCCGGCCCCCGGGGTCACGCGCACTCCCGGGGCCGGAAGAGCTCCTTGGGGGAGGAAGACTCGCGGAACGAAGGGGGTTCCTGGAGGGAGGAGGATTCTCGGGAAGGGGACTCCTGGGGCGAGAAGGCGAGGACGGAGCGCAGACCGATCGCGATCCCCTGGGCGAGATCCGACCCCGACGTATGGCCGAGGGCGTGCAGGCGGCGCACGGCGGGCTCCAGCGGGTGGTGCCCGGCCAGGGCCCGCAGCACCCCGCCCACCTCCGGGCTCGCCTGCCCCAGCGCCGCGCAGTGCAGCAGCGTCGCCGACAGGGGCGTGGTGCGCGTCCGCGCGTCGTAGGTGACCGTGGCCGCGAGCCAGTCCGCCAGCCACACCGCTCGCGCTGCGCCCGTGGCCGCGCCGAGCAGCCGCAACGTCACCATCAGCCCGGCCAGCACGTCGTCCCCGCTCGGCGTCAGCCCCGGGCCGAGCCCGACGAGCCGCTCGGCCGCCGTCAGCACGTCCAGCAGCCTCCCGCTCGCGCACCCGGACGCCAGCAGCTCCACGGCGGGCTCGCCCGCCAGCGCGGGCTCTCCGGGCGTCAGTCCGGCCGCCGCCTCCCGCAGCCGGGCCGGGTCCGCCTCTCCGAGCGGCGGCGCCGGGTCCCACCAGCGCGACGCGCGCAGGCTCAGCCGTCCCAGCCGTACCGCGCCGTCGCCCACGGACGCGTCGTCACCCACCGTGAGCCGCGGCGGCTCGCCCGCGAGCAGCACCGCGTTGGGCAGCCGGGTCGCGCCCGGCGTGAGCACCGCGATGACCGACGGCTCCCGATCCGTCCTGACCTGGAGGTAGGCCCCCGCGGGGAAGGCGGCGAGCACGCGGGCCGCGCGGCGCGGCGCGTCGAGCAGCGGCCGGACCGCCGTGCTCGCGGCCCCGGTCGCGTGGACATGCGGCCGCCTCGCGCGTGTACCGACGGTCACCGGACCTCCTCACCGCCTCTGGGCCTTGACGGTAGAACGACCGTTCAACCACGCCGTACGGAGAAATTTGCCAACAGTGCGCAAGAAGGTTGGCTCTTCCTGACAGACCGCTTCCCGGGTCACAATCACCCCATGGAGCCCCCCGTTCGCCCGGCCAGCACGGGAACGATCATCCATGGTCTGTCCGTCGGGGAGGTGCTCGGCGTCTCGACACTCGCCCAAGCCCGGCTGATCGCGGGGGAGAGCGGCCTCGGCCGGATCGTGCAGCGCCTGAACGTCATGGAGGTGCCCGACGTCCTCGCCTGGGTCAAGCCGCACGAACTGCTCCTCACCACCGGCTACCCGCTGCGCAACACCCCCCAGTCGCTCGGCCGGCTGGTCGCCGACCTCGACGAGCGCGGGCTGTCGGCGCTGGCCATCAAGCTCGGCCGGTACGTGGACGAGCTGCCGGACGAGATGGTCGAGCAGGCGGACCGGCTCGGGTTCCCGCTGATCCAGCTCCCCGACGACGTCGGCTTCGACGACATCCTCAACCAGGTGCTGACCGACATCCTCAACCGGCAGGCGGCCGCGCTCGCGCGGGGCGAGGAGGCGCACCGGGCGCTGGTCCAGGTGGTGCTGGCCGGCGGCGGGCTCGACGAGGTGACCGAGGGGGTGGCCGGGCTGCTCGACGTGGCCGTGGCGGCGGTGGACGGCGCCGGTCGCGTCCTCGCGACGGCCGGACCGCAGGGCGACGTGACGGTCCTGCGCCAGTCGATCGCCTCCGACGGTCCCGCCGTCCCGCCCCAGGCCGTCCCGCCGGCGAACGGGGCGAACGCGGGAGGAGGGGGACGGGACTTCGTGTCGGTGCCCGTCGTCGCCGGCGGTCACCACCACGGCCGGATCGTCGCCTACAGCCCGTCGGGCGCAATCCGCGACAGCGACGTCGGCATCCTGGAGCGCGCCGCCACCGTCGCCGCCCTCGTCGTCACCCGCCAGGAGGCGGTCAACGCCGTCGAGAGCAAGTACCGCGCCGACTTCCTGCGCGACGTCCTCACCGGCCGCGCCGGCACGGCCGAGCGGGTCGCCGCGCGCGCCCGGGCGTTCGGCTGGGACCTCGAACGGCCGGTCACCGTGCTCGTCGCCGAGCTCGACCCGGAGAGCGACGAGCGCACCGCCCAGGACCGCCTGGTCACCAGCTGGACCGCGGCGACCCGCCGCCACGACCCGCGCGGCGCCGTCGCCGGCTTCTCCCACGAGGTGGTCGCCGTGCTCGACGCCAGGGTGGACGCGGCCCGGGTCGCCAAGGACGCGGCCTCCGCCTTCTCCGACCTGCCGCCGGCCACCTTCTCCACCGGCACCTCCCGCCCGTCGCCGGGCGTCGCGACGCTGCCCGAGGCGTACGCGCAGGCCCTGAAGGCGGCGCGCGTCGGCCGCCAGCTCCACGGGCCCGGCGCGGTCGCCCACTTCGACCAGCTCGGCGTCTACCGGCTGCTCTCGCTGGTGAACGACACGGCGGAGCTGCACGCGTTCGTCCGCGAGACCCTGGGGCCGCTCGCCAGCGACGACGACGCCGAGAACGCCGACCTGCGGCGCACGCTGCAGGTGCTCCTGGAGACCAACCTCAACGTGGCCGAGACGGCCCGGCGGCTGCATTTCCACTACAACACGCTGCGCTACCGCATCGGCAAGCTGGAGCGCCTGCTGGGCGGCTTCACCGACGACCCGCACCTGCGGCTCAACCTCACGCTGGCGCTGCACGTCCTGAGGATGCGCGGCATCTAGCCGCGTCCGGGCCCGCCGCCGCGTCTAGGCTTGGGTGCCGTGGAATTCGAACTGCGCTCCGACTACATCCCGCTGTGCGACCTGCTGAAGTACTGCGGCATCACCGAGACGGGCGGCATGGCCAAGCACCTGGTGGCCGAGGGCATGGTGCTGGTGGACGGCGAGGTGGAACTGCGCAAGACCGCCAAGATCCGCTCGGGTCAGGTGGTGAGCGGGGAGGGCTTCACCATCGAGGTCCGCTGACGGGAACGCCCTTCACGAAAAGTCATCACGCCATTACCGACCGTTGACTATTGTCGCCTCTGCCGACGAAAAATAAACGGCCTCCCGAAGGAGGCCGTAGAGCCCGGGAACGTACCCCCGGGCGAGGTGACTCCATGTTAGGACGTGATGGCAGTGGGCGACAAGCCGATTCCCGAACTCGGCAGAGTCGGCGTCTACATCGACGGGTTCAACCTCTACTACGGCCTGCGCGCGGCGGGCCGCCGGAGCCTGCTGTGGCTGGATCTTTGGTCGCTGGCCACCGGCTTCCTCAAGCCGGGGCAACGCCTGGTGTCCGTCCGCTACTTTAGCGCGGCGATCAGGGACGACCCGCCCGCGAGCGCGCGCCAGGAGGCGTATCTCGCCACGCTCGAGAGCCGGGGCGTGGAGGTGACCCTCGGGCGGTTCCAGAAGCAGATCATCCGTTGCCGTGAGTGTGGTGCTCGGCGCCGTACCTTCGCCGAGAAGCAGTCCGATGTCGCTCTCGCCGCAGCCATGGCCGGCGACGTGGCCACCGGCAGCGTGGACGTCGTCATCCTGGTGTCCGCGGACTCCGACCTCTGCGCGGCCATCCACGCGATCAAGCGGCTTGACGCCGGACATGGACGCAAGACGAAGATCGTGTCGGTGTTTCCGCCCCACAGGCGGTCCGACCACCTGCGCCAGTGCAGCGACGCCTGGTTCCCGCTCGGTGCCGCCGTCATCCGCCGGTCCCAGCTTCCCGACGTGGTCCACGGTCGTGACGGCGCCGTCTACCACCGTCCTCCCCACTGGAACTGACCTCACCGTTCAGGTGCGACGGCGTGAGTGCGGGGAATGCTGGTGCTGGACGTGAATTTGGCGGATCATGCCCGTGTGCGGCCGCTGCCCGACGGCCCGGCTGAAGAGGGGCTTTCATGGTTTTTGGCTGGACCAAGCACGGTGACGGCAAGCATCTGGCTCCCGGCGAGGTGGTCAGGCCGGACGAACGGCTGACCTGGCCGCGCATGATCGGCTTCGGCGCGCAGCACGTCGTGGCCATGTTCGGCGCCACCTTCGTCTTCCCCCTGATCATGGGGCTCGACCCGAACATCGCGATCATGATGTCCGGCGTGGCGACGATCCTTTTCCTGCTGATCGTCAAGGGACGCATCCCCAGCTACCTGGGCACCAGCGCCTCGTTTGTGGGCGGCGTGCTCGCGATCCGGGCGGTCGCCGGCGGCGACACGGCCGGGGCCGACGCCGTCGTCACCGGCGCCATCCTCGTCGCCGGGCTCGTGCTCGCCCTGGCCGGGCTCGCGGTGCACTTCCTCGGCGTCGAGATCATCCACAAGATCTTCCCGCCCGTCGTCACCGGCGGCGTGGTCATGCTCATCGGGTTCGGGCTGGCGTACGTGGTGGCCGACGTGTACTGGCCGCAGGACCAGTGGATGGCGCTGGTCACGATGCTGGTGACGTTCGTGCTCGTGGTGGCGTTCAAGGGGTTCGTCGGCCGGATCGGCATCCTCATCGGCCTGGTGATCGGGTTCGTGCTGTCGTGGGCGGCCGACAAGGTGTTCGGCCGGGTGCCCGCCTACACCGACGGCGTCCTCAGCATCGCGCCCCACTACCGGGTGGACCTCGGCAAGGTCGCCTCGGCCCCGTGGATCGGGCTGCCGGACTTCCACCTGCCCGACGTCCGCTTCTCCGCGGTGCTCCTCGTGCTGCCCGCGGTCATCGCGCTGATCGCCGAGAACATCGGCCACGTCAAGGCCGTCGGCGAGATGACCGGCGCCGACGTCAACCCGTACGTGGGCCGGGCCATCGCCGCCGACGGCGTGGCCACCGCGGTCGCCACCGCGGTCGGCGGCTCGCCCACCACCACCTACGCCGAGAACATCGGCGTCATGGCCGCCACCAAGGTCTACTCCACGGCCGCCTACTACATCGCGGGCCTCATCGCGATCCTGTTCGGGCTGAGCCCGAAGTTCGGGGCGCTGGTGTCCGCCACGCCGTCCGGCGTGCTGGGCGGTGTCACGGTCATCCTGTACGGCATGATCGGGCTCCTCGGCGCCAAGATCTGGGTCGAGAACCGGGTCGACTTCGCCGACCCGCTCAACATGGTGCCCATCGGCGCCGGCATCATCCTGGCGGTCGGGCCGGTGAAGTTCCTGATCAGCTCCGACTTCCGGCTGGAGGGCATCGCGTTCGGCACCATCGTGCTGGTGGCCGGGTACCACCTGCTGCGGGTGATCGCCGGCCGCCCGTCGCCCGTGCCGGAGCGGGCTCCCGCGACCGGCGACGAGGGGAGGGACGCGGGGTGAAGCCGCCGCCGTTCACCTACCACGCCCCTCGCGACCTGCGCGAGGCGCTGGACCTGCTGGCCGAGGTGGACGGCAAGGTGCTCGCCGGCGGGCAGAGCCTGATCCCGCTGCTCAACATGCGGCTGGCCGCCCCCGCCCACGTCGTCGACGTCAACCGCCTCCCGGGCCTGTCCACGATCGAGGCGCGCCCCGAGGGCGTGACCGTCGGGGCGCTGGCGCGGCAGGCGGAGGTGGCGCGCGCCGGCGCCCACCCGCTGCTCGGGCAGGCGCTGCGGCTCGTCGCCCACCCGGTCATCCGCAACCGCGGCACCGTCGTGGGCAGCCTGGTCCACGCCGACCCGGCCGCCGAGCTGCCGGCCGTGCTGGCGGTGCTGGGAGGGTCCGTACGGCTGGCCCGCCGCGCCACCGGCGGCTCCCCGGATGCGGCCGTGCGGGAGGTGGCGGCGGACGCGTTCTTCGCCGGGCCGCTGGAGTCGGCCGCCGAGCCGGGGGAGCTGGCCGTGTCGGCGTTCTTCCCGGCGCTGCCCCCGAGGTCCGGGTCGGCGTTCGAGGAGGTGGCCAGGCGGCACGGCGACTACGCGCTGGCCGGCGTCTGCGCCGTCGTGACCCTGGACGAGGACCTGCACGTCGCCGCGGCCCGCGTCGCCTGCGTGGGCGTCGGCCCGGTCCCGGTCGTGGCCGACGTGACCGGGGTGTGCGGGCGACGGCCCGCCGCCACGGTGCCGTGGGAGGCGGTCACCGAGGCCGTCCGGCAGGCCGTGGAACCGGAGGACGACATCCACGCGAGCGCCGCGTACCGGCTGCACCTGGTGGGCGTGCTCGCCGAGCGGGCGCTGAAGGAGGCGGCGGCCCGCGCGGCCACCCCGCCGTGACGGGCGGGGCGGGGGGCCGGGGCCGCGGGCGCGAGGCGGCGAGGGGGACCGGCGGCTCAGGCGAGAGGGACGGGCGGCTCGACGGTGAGCGCGCCGCGAGGCGCGGGGGAGGAGAGCGGTGGAGCACGAGATCACGCTGGTCGTGAACGGCGCCGCACGGCGGGCGCGGGTGCCGGGGAGGCGGCTGCTGTCCGACTGCCTGCGCCACGACCTCGGCCTGACCGGCACCCACGTCGGCTGCGAGCACGGCGTCTGCGGCTGCTGCACGGTCCTGCTCGACGGCGAGCCGGTGCGCTCCTGCCTGACCTTCGCGGTGACGGTGGACGGCCGGGAGATCACCACGGTCGAGGGGCTGGCCGGGCCGGAGGGGCTGTCGCCGGTGCAGCGGGCGTTCGAGGAGTGCCACGCCCTCCAGTGCGGCTTCTGCACGCCCGGGTTCCTCTGCACGGTCACCGCGCTGCTGCGGGACAACCCCGCCCCGGCCGACGACGAGGTGCTGGACGGCATCTCGGGCAACCTGTGCCGCTGCACCGGCTACCAGAACATCGTCAAGGCCGTCCACCGCGCCGCCGAGCTGCTCGCCGAGGAGCGGCGACCCGCCGGGGAGGTGTCATGAGCACCAGGCTGTTCGGCGAGCCGGTACGCAGGCGTGAGGACCGGCGGCTGCTCACCGGCCGGGGCCGCTACGTCGACGACCTGGGGCCGGACGCCCTGGCCGCCGCGTTCGTCCGCTCCCCGCACGCCCGCGCCCGCATCCGCGACATCGACGTCTCCGCCGCCCTCGACGTCGAGGGCCTGGTCGCCGTCTACACCTGGGAGGACCTGCCCGAGCGCGCGGGACGGCCCCTGCCGCTGCTCATCCCGCACCCCGCGCTCACCCACGGCCGCACCGCGTACCCGCTGGCCCGCGACGTGGTCCGCCACGTGGGCGAGCCGGTCGTCATGGTCGTCGCCGCCGACCGCTACCTCGCCGAGGACGCCTGCGCCCTCATCCACGTCGAGTACGAGCCGCTCAAGCCGGTCGTCGGCCTGGAGGAGGCGGCGCACGGCGCCCGGCTCGTCCACGACGACGTGCCCGGCAACGTGGGCGCCCGCCTCGTCCAGGAGGTCCCGGCCCGCGACGGCCGGAGCGCCCGCGAGGCCATCGAGGAGGCGCCGCACACGCTGGCCTTCCGGCTGGACATCGAGCGCAGCGCCAGCATGCCGCTGGAGGGCCGCGCCGTCCACGCCCGCTGGGACGGCACCGACCTGCGCGTCCACTCCAGCACCCAGACCTCGACCAGCGTCCGGATGGCCGTGGCCGCCGCGCTCGGCCTGCCGCTGCCGCACGTCGAGGTCATCGCGCCGGACGTGGGCGGCGGGTTCGGCGTGAAGATCGTCCACCCGTGGCCGGAGGAGATCCTGGTGCCGTGGGCCGCGATGACGCTCGGCCGCGAGGTCAAGTGGACCGAGGACCGGCGCGAGCACTTCGTCTCCTCGGCGCACGAGCGGGCGCAGGTGCAGTACGTCCGGGCCGGGTTCGACGACGACGGGCGGGTGCTCGGGCTGGACGTGACGATCCTGCACGACCACGGCGCCTACACGCCGTACGGGATCATCGTGCCGATCATCACCTCCACCCAGCTCCTCGGGCCGTACAAGATCGGCGCCTACCGGGTCGAGTTCTCCTCGATCTACACCAACACCGTGCAGGTCACGCCGTACCGGGGGGCGGGCCGGCCGCAGGGCGTGTTCTGCATGGAACGCACCATGGACAAGATCGCCCAGCATCTCGGCAAGGACCGCACCGAGGTGCGCCGGGCCAACTTCATCGAGCCCGACGAGTTCCCGTACGACCAGGGCCTGATCTTCCAGGACGGCCGGCCGCTCATCTACGACAGCGGCGACTACCCCCGGATGCTGGCCATGCTCAAGGAGCTGATCGGCTGGGACGCGTTCGAGCGGCGGCCCGGGCGCGGCATCGGCGTCGGCTGCTACGTCGAGGGCACCGGCGTCGGCCCGTACGAGGGCGGGCACGTGCAGATCACCTCCGACGGCCGCGTGCACGTCTCCACGGGCCTCACCTCGCAGGGGCAGGGGCACGAGACCGCGTTCGCGCAGATCGCCGCCACGGAGCTGGGCGTGCCCATCGAGCGGATCTCGGTGGTGACGGGCGACACGCGCCGGTTCGGGTACGCGGTGGGCACGTTCGCCTCGCGGGCGGCCGTGGTCAGCGGCAACGCCATCGCGCTGGCCTGCCGCAAGGTGCGGGCCAAGGCGCTGCGCATCGCGGCCGACGCGCTGGAGGCCGACCCGGCCGACCTGGAGATCACCGACGGCATGGTCCACGTCGTGGGCGCGCCGTCGGCCTCGATCCCGCTGGCCACTGTCGCCGTGCTGGCCAACCCGCTGCGCTACGCCTTCGACGACGAGACCGTGCGGGCCACCCAGTTCGCGGGCGCGTCCTCGCCCGACCGGCCGCCGGTCGCCGAGGGCGACGAGCCGGGACTGGAAGGACGGGACTACTACTCGCCGATCCGCTCCACGTTCGCAGCCGGCATGCACGCGGCGATCGTCGAGACCGACCCGCTCACGGCCGAGGTCCGGGTGGTCAGGTACGCGGTGATCCACGACTGTGGCCGGCTGGTCAACCCGATGATCGTCGAGGGGCAGATCCACGGCGGCGTCGCCCAGGGCGTCGGCGGGGCGCTGTACGAGCGGATGGTGTACGACGGGGACGGGCAACTGCTCAACGCCTCGTTCATGGACTTCCTCATGCCGTACGCCACGGAGATCCCGCGCATCGAGACCGGACACCTGGAGACGCCGTCGCCGCTGAACCCCCTGGGCGTCAAGGGCGCGGGGGAGGCGGGGGTCATCCCGGTCTCGGCGGTCATCGCGTCGGCCGTCGAGGACGCCGAGGGGTTCCCCGTCGACCGGATGCCGATCTCGCCGTCGGAGCTGTTCGACCTGCGGCGCCGGCACGCGGGCGGCGGCTGACGGCCCGGCGCGGGCCGGTGGGAGCGGCCGGCGGTCGCGCAGGGCCGGTGCGGAC
>NZ_JBFAIA010000063.1:0-40889 GCF_040654455.1 Nonomuraea sp. NPDC050691 | reverse complement strand
CTCTCGCCCCCTCGCCGCTCATGTCGCCCGGGCCGCGGCGGGCGCGGCGCGGGCCCCCCCCCCCCCCCCGCCCCCGGCTGCCGCGCCCGTCGGCTCAGAAGGCGAACACCCCGGCGCCCGCCGCCTTGGCCCGGCACCGGTTCGCGAACGTCGAGTGCAGGGCGACGTTGCGCCCGCGCCAGTTGCCCTCCACCGCCACCCTGTACGGCTCGGAGGACAGCGGGCAGGCGCCGTTGGACCGGCGCAGCGCCGACAGCCGCCCCTCCACCGCCCGCAGCCGGTCACAGGCCGCCTCCGGGCTCGGGTGGTCGCCGCCGTCGGGGTCGCATTCCAGCTCGTACGTCACGGGCGCGTGGCCGTGCTCCGTCACCGTGATCCGCAGGGACGCCCGCGAGTGCGCCGCCATGGCCGGCAGGGCGGCCGCCATCAGGAAGGCCCCGCACAGCGCGGTTACCTTGAGCGATCTCATGCCTGTCCTCTCCGTCGGTGGCACGGCCCGCCCGGCCCACGACGTGGGTGAACGATGTGACCGAGGGGGCTGATGTGCCGTCTGTGCACTCGAGTCGTACCCGTCGGCCCCGACGGCGGCGGCCATGGATCGTCCCCGATTCGGCCATGTGATGGGGCCGGCCGGCAAAGGACGCAGAAAAGGGACCCGCTCTCGCGGGTCCCCTCTCGTGGTGCGACGCGCCGGTCAGGCGGGCACGGAGGCCACGCCCGGCGGCAGGAAGCGGGGCCGCGCGAACCCGGCCCGGTCCAGCAGCGGCGTGACGCCGCCGAGGTGGAACGGCCAGCCCGCCCCCAGGATCATGCACAGGTCGATGTCCTGCGCGGCCGCCACCACGCCCTCGTCCAGCATGATCCGGATCTCCTCGGCCAGCGCCTCCAGCACCCGGCGCCGCACCTCCTCGGCGGTGGACGGCGCGTCACCGCCCGCGAAGAGCGCCACGGCCTCCGCGTCGAGCGAGAAGTCGGGCGCGTACACGCCCGGCTTGCCCGAGGCGACCAGCTTGGCCATGCCCTCCGAGACGCCGAACCGCTCGGGGAAGGCCGCGTGCAGCGTCTCGGCGACGTGCAGCCCGACGGCCGGCCCGACGAGCTGCACCAGCGCGAACGGCGTCATCGGCAGCCCGAGGTCGTCCAGCGCGTGCTCGGCCACCTCCAGCGGCGTGCCCTCGTCCACGGCCGCGATGACCTCGCCCATGAACCGGGTGAGCAGCCGGTTGACCACGAACGCCGGGGCGTCCTTGACCAGCACCGACGACTTCTTCAGCGCCTTGCCGACGGCGAACGCGGTGGCCAGCGTCGCCTCGTCGGTCGACGCCCCCCGGATGATCTCCAGCAGCGGCATCACCGCCACGGGGTTGAAGAAGTGGAAGCCGACCAGCCGCTCCGGGTGCGCCAGATCGGCGCCCATCTCGGTCAGCGACAGCGACGAGGTGTTGGTGGCCAGCACGCACTCGGCCGGCACCACGGCCTCGACCTCGGCGAACACCTTCTTCTTGACCGCCATGTCCTCGAAGACCGCCTCGATGACGAAGTCGGCGTCCGCGAACGCGTCCTTGGTCAGCGACCCGGTCACCAGCGCCTTGAGCCGGTTGGCCTGGTCGGCCGAGACCCGGCCCTTGGCCAGCAGCTTGTCCACCTCGGCGTGGACGTAGCCGACGCCCTTGTCCAGCCGCGCCTGGTCGAGGTCCGTCAGGACGACCGGCACCTCCAGGCGGCGGGCGAACAGCAGCGCCATCTGCGAGGCCATCAGCCCCGCGCCCACCACGCCGACCTTGGTCACCTTGCGGGCCAGCGACTTGTCGGGGGCGCCCGCCGGCCGCTTGGCCCGCCGCTGCACCAGGTCGAAGGCGTACAGGCCGGCCCGCAGCTCGTCGCTCATCAGCAGGTCGGCCAGCGCGTCGTCCTCGGCGGCGAAGCCCTCGTCGCGCGAGGCCGTGCGGGCCAGCGCCACCAGGTCCAGCGCCCGGTACGGCGCGGGGGAGGCGCCGCGCAGCTTCATGTCCACGAGGAAGCGGGCGTCGGCGACCGCCTTGTTCCAATCGTCGCCGTCACGCGAGGGCCGCTCGACCGTGACCTCGCCCTTGACGACCCGGGCCGCCCAGCGCAGCGACTCCTCCAGGAAGTCGGCGGGCTCGAACACGGCGTCCGCGACGCCCAGCTCGTACGCCTGCGCGCCCTTGATCATGCGGTTCTGCGACAGCGGGTTCTCGATGATCAGCTTGATCGCGTTCGCCGGGCCGATCAGGCGTGGCAGGAGCTGCGTGCCGCCCCAGCCCGGCACCAGGCCGAGGAAGCACTCCGGCAGCGCGACCGCCGGGACGCCCGACCAGATCGTCCGGTACGCGCAGTGCAGCGCGATCTCCAGACCGCCGCCCATGGCGGCGCCGTTGACGAACGCGAACGACGGGATCCCCAGCTCGCCCAGCCGGCGGAACACGTGGTGCCCGAGCGCGCCGATCGCGAGGGCCTCCTCGCGCGAGGTGACCGAGGCGGCGCCCTTGAGGTCGGCGCCGACGGCGAAGATGAACGGCTTGCCCGTCACGCCCACCGCCACCAGGTCGTTGCGGGCCGCGATCTCCGACAGCGCGCCGTTGAGGGCGAACAGGCCGTGCGGGCCGAACGTGTTGGGCTTGGTGTGGTCGAAGCCGTTGTCCAGCGTGATGAGCGCCATCGTGCCGGCGCCGTACGGCAGCTCGACATCGCGGACGAGCGCCTTGGTGACCACCTCGTCGGTGCTGCGCTCGCTCAGCAGGGCGCGCCAGGTGTCGATGTTCGTCATGCCAGGTTCTCCCAGATCACGGTGCCGCCCATGCCCATGCCGACGCACATGGTGGTGATGCCGTAGCGCACGTCGGGACGCTCGGCGAACTGGCGGGCGAGCTGTGTCATCAGCCGCACGCCTGAGGAGGCCAGCGGGTGGCCGAAGGCGATCGCGCCGCCGTACGGGTTGACCCGGGAGTCGTCGTCGGCGATGCCGAAGTGCTCCAGGAACGCGAGCACCTGCACCGCGAACGCCTCGTTGATCTCGAACAGCCCGATGTCGGAGATCGACAGCCCGGCCAGCCGCAGCGCCCGCTCCGTGGACGGGATCGGGCCGACGCCCATCACCTCGGGGTCCACGCCGGCGAACGCGTACGACACCAGCCGCATCTTCGCCGTCAGCCCGAGCTCCTCGGCGACCTCGCGGGCCGCCACGAGGCAGCCGGTGGCGCCGTCGTTGATGCCGGAGGAGTTGCCCGCCGTCACGTGCCCGTGCGGCCGGAACGGCGTCTTCAGCGCGGCCAGGCCCTCCAGGGTGGTGCCGGGGCGCGGCGCCTCGTCCTCCACCGCGAGGCCCCAGCCCTTCTCGGCCGTCCTGATCGCGGTCGGCACCAGGTCGGGCTGGATCTTGCCGTCCGCGTACGCCTTGGCCACCTTCTCCTGCGACAGCACCGCGTACGCGTCGGCGCGCTCCTTGGAGATCGCCGGGTAGCGGTCGTGCAGGTTCTCGGCCGTCATGCCCATGACGAGCGCGCTCGGGTCGACGAGCTTCTCCGACAGGAAGCGCGGGTTGGGGTCGACGCCCTCGCCCATCGGGTGGCGGCCCATGTGCTCGACGCCGCCCGCGATGGCCACGTCGTACGCGCCGAACGCGATGCCGCCCGCGACCGTGGTGACGGCGGTCATCGCGCCCGCGCACATGCGGTCGATGGCGTAGCCGGGCACGGACTTCGGCAGCCCGGCCAGCACCGCCGCCGAGCGGCCGATGGTCAGGCCCTGGTCGCCGATCTGGGTGGTCGCGGCGATCGCGACCTCGTCCACGCGTTCCGGCGGCAGGGCCGGGTTGCGCCGCATGAGCTCGCGGATGACGCGGACGACCAGGTCGTCGGCGCGGGTCTCCGCGTACAGCCCCTTCGGCCCCGACCGGCCGAAGGGGGTGCGCACGCCGTCGACGAACACGACGTCACGAGAGGAAGGCACGGGGTTCGCTCCTCGTTGCTGGACTGCTGTCGCGCCTATGCTACTCGTCGGTAACTAGGGAGTGGACGCGGGCGGCCACGCGCGCTGAAACTGCTGGTGCGTATGAGGTTGAGAACAATCTACGGGCTTGCTGTGAAATTTCCGGACAAAGGTGGGTCGAGTCTGTTAGGAAAGGTCGCGCACAGTTATGCACTAGAGAGGTCACAGAGTGTCGCGCGACGAGAACGATAGGTCGTACGAGGACGGTCAGGCACGACCGTTGAACCCGGAGTTGACCGGCGACGTGCTGTCACCTCGGTGGAGCACCGACGACACGGATGAGCAGCCCGCCATCGTGGTCTCGGGCAGCGAGACGTACATCATGCCGTCGGACGGCTCCCAGGACGCCTCCTCCGCGTACGCCTCCCAGGAGGGCTCCTCCGCGTACGCGTCGCAGGAGGGTTCGTCCTCGCACACCCCGCAGGACGGCTCGTCATCCTACGCTTCGCAGGACGGCACGTCCTCGTACGTTTCCCAGGACGGCACGTCCTCGTACGGCTCGCAGGAGGGGGCGGCGGCCGCGTACGCCGAGCTCCAGTCCGCCGACGACCGGTACACGGACGCCGACAGCGGCGCGCACCGGTACGCCGACGCCGACAGCGGCGCCCACCTGTACGCCGGTGAGGCGGGCGGCTACGCCGACGCCGACAGCGGCTCCCACCGCGTCCAGGACGCGGACGACCACGGCGACCCCGCCTACCTTCCCCTCGACAAGAGCTACGAGGGGTCCCACGGCGACGAGGCGGGCGACACGCGGCGCGGGTTCCTGGGCTCCGGCTGGACCGACGCGAGCCGGGACGCCGCCGCGGGGGACAAGGAGGTGCGCCGCCGTACCAAGGTGCTGGTGGCCGCCGCGGCCGCCGTCGTCCTGCTCGGCGCCGGCGCGGGCTGGATGCTGACCGGCACCTCCTCCGACGACCCCTGCGCGACGGAGCGCTGCGCCAGCGCCGGCCGCGTCAGCGCGCCGCCCACCGAGTCGGCCGCACCGGAGCCCGAGGACACCGGCGAGGCCGCGGACGAGCCGGAGGACTCCGCGACGCCGGAGCCGTCCACGTCCCGTACCGCCGCCCCGACGCCGACCGCGGTCAAGGTCCGCGCCACGCGCACGCCCGCGCCGCGCGTCACGCGCACCCGCGTGGGCCAGCCGACGACCCGCGCCACCACCAGGGCCACCCGGCAGCCGACGACTGTCGACGACGGCGACACGACGCGCAAGGCCGACGTGGACGCGAAGACCTCCGACAAGGAGTCCAGCACCGAGACGACCACCCAGGCGCCCGCCACCACCCAGGCGCCGGCCCCGGCCCCGTCGGAGACCTCGAAGGGACTGTTCGACTACCTCTTCCCGTGGAGCTGATCGCGGCCCCTGGGCCGGACACGGTACGTTGAGCTGACTCGTCGCCCGGGGAAGTGGAAGCTCGGACCGTTGGGCTGACTTGTCGGCCGGCCGGTGTCTCGGACGGCTGGGCTGACCTTGTTGGCCGGGGAGCGGGATCTCGGACGGCTGGGCCGACTCCTTGGCCGGGGAGCCGGAATCCCGGACCGTTGGGCTGACTCGTCGCCCGGGGGGCCGGAAAGCCGGCTCGTGGAGCGAGCCGGCTGGTGGAGCCCGGAGTCGGGAGCTGGATCCGGCCCGTGGATCTTGGTTCCGGCGCCGCCGACGGGCTGCACGGGGCCCGATCTGGCCTTATGGGGTCGGGCGTGTAAGGATGCGGACCCGGGGGCCGGTCTGCAAGACTGGGAAACCGCTTTCCGGGGAGGTCTCGTCGTGGTCACGCTGGAAGACGTCGCCAGGCAGGCGGGTGTCTCGCTCGCCACCGCCTCGCGGGTGCTGAACGGCAGCACCCGCCAGGTGGGCGCCGACCTGCGGGCGCGGGTCGAGCGAGCCGCCGACGAGCTGGGCTACCGCGCCAACATGGCCGCCCAGACCCTGGCCCGTGGCGCCAGCAACGTCATCGGCATCGTCGTCCACGACCTGACCGACCCCTACTTCGCCGCCCTCGCCGACGGCGCCATGCGCGCCGCCGCCGGCGAGGGCCTGCTCGTCATGGTCGGCACGACGCACCGCGACCCCGAGCAGGAGATCGCCTACGTCGCCACCATGAACGCCCAGCGCGTGCGCGCCGTCCTCCTGGCCGGCTCCCGCGTGGACGACCCCGAGGTGACCGGCCGGCTCCGCCGCGAGCTGGACCGCTACCGCGCCAGCGGCGGCCGCGTCGCCTGCGTCGGCCAGGACCTGCTCGGCGTCGACACCGTGGCGCCCGCCAACTACGAGGGCGGCGCGGCCCTCGCCCGCTCCCTGGCCGGGCTCGGCCACACCCGCTTCGCCGTCCTCGCCGGGCCGCCGCACCTGATGACCGCCCGCGACCGGTGCGCCGGTTTCGTCGCCGCCGTCGAGGAGCTCGGGCTGCCCGAGCCGCGCGTCGTCCACGGCCCCTTCGACCGCGACGGCGGCTATGTGGCGGCCGGCGAGACCGGGGACGCGACGTGCGTGTTCGCGGTCAACGACGTGATGGCCGTCGGGGCGCTCGCCTCCTACCGCGACCGGGGCGTGCGCGTGCCGGACGACGTCTCCGTGGCGGGCTTCGACGACATCGCCACGCTGCGCGACCACGTCCCGGCGCTGACGACCGTGCGGCTGCCGCTGGCCGACATGGGGTCCCGCGCGCTGGTGCTGGCGCTGGCCGCGAGTGAGACGCCGACCGTGGACCACGTCCAGGGCGAGGTGGTCCTGCGCGAGAGCGTCCGGGACGTCCGGTGACCCTGCCGGACGCTCGATGAGACCTGCGGCGGCGTGCGAAGGACGCGCGACAGACCTCCGGAAAGGCGCTTCCTGGTGGAGCTTCCCTGGCCGCGCTTCCTGGAGGGGGGCGGGAGACTCGGGGCGTGCGCTTACCCGGGCGGGCACCGAAGGGGATGGCGGCGTCCCGCTCCTTGCCTTGGCGGGGTCGGGACCTCGCTCGTCTGCCCCTCCGCGTGGCCGGGGCCTCGCCGCCCCTCTGCCCACGCGCGGGCCGAGACCTCGCCCCTCCGCGACTGCGCGGGGCGTCTCCGGTGACTCCGGTGACGGGGCGTGCCCGCCCCGCGTGCCGGCGACGTACGTACACGACGACCCACGCGACATACGACGACAAATCAGGACGGCTCATGAGGGGGACGCGGTGAAGCTCGCGGTCAGCACGCTCGGAATGCCCGGAGACGGGCTCGACAGGGCGATCGAGGTGGCGACCGCGCACCGGTGCGACGGCCTCGAACTGCGCCTCCATCCCGACACCGGCGTCCACGGCGGGATCACCCCCGGGGAGCGGCGCTCGGCCCGAGACCGCGTGGAGCGGGCCGGGCTGGAGATCTCCGCTCTGGCCGGGTACGTGCGGGTGTGCGAGCCGGGCCCGGACGAGCCGTTCGTGGAGGCGCTGCGTGCGGACCTGGAACTGGCCGCCGCCCTCGGCGCTCCCGGCGTCCGGGTGTTCCCGGGCGGCGAGGACCCGGCCGTGGGCGCGCGCCGGCTCCGCGCGGTCTCGGACACGGCCGCCCGCCTGGGCGTCACGGTGCTGGTCGAGACCCACGACGCGATGGCGACCGGCGCCGCCGTGGCCCGGCTGCTGGAGACGGCCGACCGGCCCGAGACGACCGGTGTCGTGTGGGACCTCCTGCACCCGTGGCGCCACGGTGAGGCGCCCGCCGACACGCTGGCCGCGCTCGGGCCGTGGCTGCGGTACGTGCAGGTCAAGGACGCCGTCTCGGCCGAGGACACGACTCCGGTGCCGATGTGGACGGGTTCGGTCCCGCTCGACGAGTGCGGCGAGCTGCTGCGCGCGGCGGGCTACGACGGGTGGGTGTCGCTGGAGTGGGAGCGGACCTGGTACCCGCAGGTGGCTCCGGTGGAGGAGATCCTGCCCGGCGCCGCCGACTGGGTCGCCCGCTTCGCCCCGGCGGTTTCGGTCGGGGACGACCGGACGAGGGACGACCGGGCGAGCGACGATCGGGCGAGCGACGATCGGGCGAGGGGCGCTGTATGAGGGACAAGGTGCTGGTCGTCGGGATGGACGGCCTGCGCTTCGACCGCCTGGTCGCCATCCGGCCGCCGGTGCTGTCGGCGCTGATGTCGACGGGCGCGTACGGGACCAGCACACTCCCGTACGGTGAACCGGAGGCGCCCCGGACGGAGTCACCGGGCCAGATCGTCCCGGAGGCACCCGCCGGGTCTCCGTCCCCGGCGTCCGCTGCCTCGGTGTCCGGGGACTCGGGGTTCGGGGACCCGAGGATCGGGCCTGTGGCGCCCGCGATGAAGGACGCCCGCGCGACCGAGGGTGCTTGCGCGACCGAAGACGAGTCCGTGCGTGTGATCCGGGCGCGGACCGACTCCGGGCCTGGGTGGGCGTCGATCGCGACCGGCGTGTGGCCGGACAAGCACGGCGTCGTGGACAACGGCTTCGCCGCCCCTCAGTTCACGAAATATCCGGACTTCTTGACCCGAGCCCAGGAGGCCCGGCCCGACCTCGTCACCTCCGCGTTCTTCTCGTGGGCCGCCCTCGCCGAGCACGGCGCGTTCGGCCCCTCCATCGGCACCCGGTTCGTGCTCGACGGCTACGCCCTCACCTGGAGCGTCGCCGACCGTCAGGTCGCCGACGCGGCCCGCGATCACCTGGCCGGTACGGGCCCCGACCTGTCGTTCGTCTACCTCGGCGACACCGACGAGGTGGCCCACGCCCTCGGCCCCCTGTGCCCCGAGTACACCGACGCGCTCCTGCTCCAGGACGCGTACCTCGGCGGCCTCCTCGACGTGATCCGCGCGGCCGTCGTTCGGGCACGAGCGCTGGACGGTCCTCGTCACCACCGACCACGGTCATGTGGACGCGGGCGGTCATGGCGGCGTGTCGGGCGAGGAGCGGACGGTGTTCGTGATCGGCGCGCGGCTGGGGGAGGACCTCGGCGGCGTACGCCTCCAGGATCCCCGGCCGGTGGACGTGGCCCCCACGGCACTCGACCGGCTCGGCGTCGCCGTGGACCCGGCCTGGGACCTGGACGGAGTGCCGCTGGCGTTCTGAAGCCCCACCCGTGACCGGCCGCGACCAAGACCCCGCCCGGCCCACGACACATCCCGCCTGGCCCGCGACACGCCCCGCCTGGCCCGCGACACGGACCCGGCCAGGCCCGGGCCCCCGAGGCGTGCCTGTACAGCCCCTCGGGTCGGCTCACGTCACGGCCTGAATCTCTCGCGATCCGGCCTATGTTTCATCAGGTGTTGAATTTCTCGCCGCGAGGGGTGACACTCATGTCGAGAAGCTGAACACCGAGGGTGATGCAGATGAACACGGCACTGGAGTTCTCCGAGATCGACGCCTCCATGCTGGCCGAGGTGGGCGGAAAGGGCGCCAACCTGGGTGAGATGACCAGGGCCGGGCTGCCGGTCCCGCCCGGATGGGTCCTGACGACCGACGCGTACCGCCGGGTCGCCGAGGCCGCCGGCCTGGACGAGGTGATCGCCGAGGGCGGTCCCGGGCTGGCGGCGGCGGCCAGGGAGCGCCTGCTACGGGCTCCGGTGCCGGAGCCGGTGGCCAAGGCGGTCGCCGCCGCGTACGAGCGGCTCGGCGGCGGCCCCGTCGCGGTGCGCTCGTCGGCCACGGCCGAGGACCTGCCGTTCGCCAGCTTCGCCGGGCAGCAGGACACGTACCTCAACGTCGTCGGCGCCGACGACGTGCTCGACGCGGTCCGCCGCTGCTGGGCGTCGCTGTGGACCGACCGCGCCGTCGCCTACCGCGCGTCCAACGGCATCGACCACGCGTCGGTACGGCTGGCGGTGGTCGTCCAGGCGATGGTGCAGGCGGAGGTCGCCGGGGTGATGTTCACGGCCGACCCGTTGACCGGGCGGCGGCACCGGGCCGTCATCGACGCCGCCCCCGGCCTGGGCGAGTCCGTCGTCTCCGGGGCCGTGAACCCGGACCGGTTCGTCGCCGACCCCGCCACCGGCGAGATCCTCGAACGCCGCGCCGGCGACAAGCGCGTGGTGATCCGCTCCCTGCCCGGCGGCGGCACGGAGCGCCTGGACCGTACCGGCTCGGACGAGCCCTGCCTGACGGACGCGCAGGTGCGCGAGCTGGCCACACTCGGCGCGCGTGTCGAACGCCACTACGGAGCCCCTCAGGACACGGAGTGGGCCGTCGACGCGTCCGGCGCCCTCTGGCTCACCCAGGCACGGCCCATCACCACGCTGTTCCCGCTGCCCGCGCCCACCCGCGACGGGCTGCGCGTCTACTTCAGCGTCAACGTCGCCCAGGGCGTCATGGGCCCGCTCACCCCCATGGGCCTGGCGGGGTTCCAGCTCACCGCGTCGGGCGCGGCGGGCCTGTTCGGGTACGCCCCCAAGGACCCGCGCCGGGGGCCCGCGTTCATGTCCATCGCGGGGGAGCGGCTCTGGCTGGACCTGACCACGGCCGTACGCAGCCGGGCCGGCCGCGTCATCCTGCCCAAGGCGCTGACGCTGGGGGAGGCCCGCACCGCCGCCGTGCTGGACGGCCTGTTCGCCGACCCCCGGCTGTCGGTCGTCCACACCTCGCGCCGGCCGTTCCTGAAGGGGCTCGCCCGCTTCGCCCGAACCGTCCGCGCGCCGGTCCGGGTGCTGGAGGCGTTGTTCAGCCCGCGCGCCGCCCTGGCGTACACGCGGCGCCTGGGCGACGACCTCGACCGGCGGCTGCGCGTGCCGGCCGACGCCACCCCCGTCCAGCGTCTCGAGCACGCCGAGCGCATGCTGCGCGGCGCCTTCCCCGCGATCATCTCGATCATGCCGATCGTGATCACGGGGTACGGCCTGTTCGCGCTGGCGTCGCGGCTGTCGGGGGTGCCGATCAGCGACATGCAGAACGTCCTGCGCAGCCTCCCCGGCAACCCCACGACCGAGATGGACCTGGAGCTGTGGGACCTGGCCACGCGGGTGGAGCCCGAACCGTTCCGGGAGCTCCCGGTCGGGGAGCTGGTGCGCCGCTACCGTGAACGCGAGCTGCCGCCGAAGGCCCAGCGGGGCGTCGAGGAGTTCCTCCGGCGCTACGGCCACCGGGGCGTCGCCGAGATCGACCTGGGCCTGCCCCGCTGGTCGGAGGAGCCGGCGCACATCCTCGGCGTCCTGGCCAACTACCTGCGCATGGCCGACCCCGGCGATCTGGCCCCGTCTGTCCTGTTCGCCAGGGGCGACGAGGAGGCGCGCCGTACCGTGGACGCGATCGCCGCCCGGGCCCGCCGCCGGGGCGCCCTGCGAGGGGCGGTCACGCGCTTCGCGCTGCGGCGCACGAGGCGGCTCGGCGGGCTGCGGGAACTGCCCAAGTTCTACCTGGTCAAGATCCTCGCCGGGGTACGGCAGAGCATGCTCGTGGTGGGGGAGCGGCTCGTGGCGGCGGGACTGCTGGACGAGCCGGGGGACATCTTCTACCTCCGCTTCCAGGAGGTGCGGGAGGCGCTGGGGGCTTCGGAAGGGGGCACGTCGCGACCGGACACGTCCATGACCGCGCCGGGGACCTCCGCGACTGTGCCGGAGAGCTTCGCGACCGCGCCGGGGACCGTCGGCTCCAGCCCGGGAAGCAAGCCCCCCACCTCGCTCGGGACCCCCGCCACCTCGCCCGGGGCGCCCGCCGCGCTGCGCGAACCGGTGGCGGCCCGCCGGGCGGCGTACGAGCAGGAGGCGCGGCGCCGCCACGTGCCCCGGGTCATGCTGTCGGACGGCACCGAACCCGAGGCCGTCGCCACCGCCATGTCCGGCACGGCCACCGAGGGCGCCCTCACGGGCACGGCCGCCTCGGCGGGCACGGTCACGGGCCCGGCCCGCGTCGTCCTGGACCCGGTCGGCGCCCACCTGGAGCCCGGCGAGATCCTGGTCTGCCCGTCCACCGACCCCGGCTGGACACCGCTGTTCCTCACGGCGGGCGGCCTGGTCATGGAGATGGGCGGCGCGATGTCCCACGGGGCCGTGGTGGCGAGGGAGTACGGCATCCCGGCCGTGGTCGGAGTGGCCGACGCCACCCACCGCATCACCACCGGCCGGCAACTGACCGTGAACGGCGCCTCCGGCACCATCACCCTCGACTGACCGGGGCTCCGCCCCGCACCCCCGGGCGAGGGCCTCCCGGCCCTCGCGCTCCCAGGCCCGGACCAGTGCGACAGGCTCCTTCTTCCTGGCCGCCGCCGGGCAGGCGTCTGGACCGGTGCCGTCAGGGGCAGGTGGGGTCCCGAGGGCCGCGCCGAATCGGAGCCGGATCACGCCAGGTCACCCAGGCGTTCATCGCAGAGCCGGCGCCTCCAGCGCGGCCTGGGGCACCTTGACACGCTCAGGCCCTGGGGTGTGCCGGTCAGGTGCGGAGGAAGGCCAGGATGGAGTCGGTCTGGTCGAAGATCACGTGCCCGACTCCGGGCAGGACACGCACGGCCGCGTGGGGGACGCACCGGCGGATGCGCCAGGTGGTGTCGGCGGAGTCGAGCATGGCGTCGCGGTCGCCGACCGTCACCAGCATCGGCTGGGTCAGGCGGCGCAGCGCGTCGTCGGAGAACGTGGGCAGGCGTGCCCGGCGTGGCTTGAACTGCGCGAAGGTCAGCACCACGTCATCGAGGACGGATTGGTCCTGCGCCTTTTCCAGGCCCGCGGCGCTTCGTGCGGAATGCAGATCATCGTGGCCGGTCCCGCTGACACCGTGAGCCGTAGTGAGCCGTAGTGGGTCGCGGTGGCGTGCCCAGAAGTACGGTGTCCGGTTCCGCCGGTGAGGCATGCCCGATCTGGGTCTGAAGCGTGCACACTGCGATGGGTTGGCATGGGAAGAGGTTGCCGGTAAGAAGGCAGGTGATCGACGACACCCTCCGACGCGACCACGAGCGCCTTCGCCGCACTGCCTCGCCGGCGGGACAGCGGACAACCTCCGAGCCCGATCCAAGGTGAGTCCATGAGCCGCATCGAAGACCGCACGCCCCCTCTTCCCGGGCACCCCGTCCGAACGGACAAGATCGCGCGCGGCGGGCCTTCCTGGCGCCACCGGATCTCGGTCCCCCTCGTCCTCACCGGACTCCTGGGAATCGCCGCCTTGGCCTGCGCCCTCTTCCTCCCCCGCTATCTGCTGGCGTGGGATCTGGGAACGGCGAAGCCGCCGGCCGACCATGCCGCCGCCGTGAACAACATCCGCACCGCCTTGCTGCAGGGGGTCGGGGGCTTGGTGCTCTTGATGGGCGCCTACCTCACCTGGCGCCAACTCCAACTCAGTCGCCACGGGCAGGCCACCGAGTCCTTCGCCGCGGCCATCGCGCATCTGGGCGACACCACCGTGGACGTCCGCATGGGGGCCATCTACGCCCTGGAACGCATCGCCCGCTCCTCCACAGCCGACCGCCGCGCCATCGGTGAGATTCTCTCGGCGTTCGTCGCCACCCGAGCCCGCGATCCTCAACGAGGTGGCCGGCACGCGCACCGCATGACCGCAGCGCCTGGCGGGTCTGTCAATCTCTCCCTCCGTGCCCCCGACATCCACGCGGCGCTGACCGTCCTGGGCCGCCGGGAACCGGTCCGAGGTCAGGTGCTCCGTCTCGATCGCGTGGTCCTGCCCAAGGCCGACCTCGCCTCGGCCCGGCTCCGCGATGTGGATCTCCACTTCAGTGACCTGACCGAAGCCTCCTTCGTCGGAGCCGATCTGACGCGGGCCGATCTCACCGGAGTGCGGCTCGCGGGGGCGATCCTCGCCGACGCCACCCTCTACCAGGCCGACCTGCGTGACGCCGTCCTGACTGGCGCCATCGCCGAGGGCGTCGACCTCCGGGGCACCGATCTGAGCAAGGCCGATCTGCGAGACGCCAACCTGCGCGGCGCTCGCCTGGACTACAGCGATCTCCGCGCGGCCACGCTGAGCGGCGTCGTTCTGACCGGTGCTTCGCTGAAACGGGTGGTCTTCGACGAGAGCACCGCATGGCCCGACGGCTTCGACCCCTCCTTGATCAGACCGACACGGTCGCGAACGTTGCCGCCCATCCGTCCCCGGACCTACGACGAGTTCGCCGTCAAGGCGGCGACTGCCGAGAACGCCCCGCTGACCGAAGCCGAGTGAGCCGTGACGAGCCGGCTGACCTCCTCCTGAGAGAGGGGGACGGCGCCGTAGAACGTCTGTTGGTTGACGTCGGTGACGGTCAGCAGGGTGAGGTGGGCGGCGGCGAGGTCGGCGTCGTCGATCCGGAGCAGCCCGAGTTCGGCGATCCGCCGCGGGTACGGCGCAAGGCGCCGGCCGCGGGCGGTCACCCCACGTGCCGCAGCGGCAGGACCGGCGCAGTCGCCCGGCCGCGCCCGAGGGGAGTCCACCGCAGCAGGAGCAGGCTCAGCCCGATCAGCGCGTCCACCGCGAGCAGCCCCCAGTTCAGCACGGTGAACGTGTGTACCTGCGCCTGGGTGACGCCGGGCAGCTCGCCCAGCCGGACGATCGACGTCCATTGGCCCCGCGTGCCGGTCAGGAGCAGCGTCAGCCACACCGCGAGGACCTGCGAGGCGTCCCAGAGGGCGTGCAGGGCGACCACCACGGCGTACCAGCCGAGCAGCGGCGTCCGCAGCCGGGGCCGTCCGCTGCGGCTGCGTGCGGCGGTCGCGAAGAGGGCGCCGCCCAGCAGTGCCGTCCACAGCCCGTGCCCGACGGGTGCGAGCACCGCACGCAAGGCCTCCGTCTCGACCAGGTTGAGCAGTGACAGGCCGCGGGAGGTGAACAGCGCGTTGAAGGCGTATCCGGCGCTTTCGAGCGCGGCGAAGCCGAAGCCCACGGCCGCGCCGAGCACCATGCCGTCGCGTCGGGTGTAGAAGGGCAGGCGCCGGGCGACCAGCCACAACGCGGCCAGCTTGACACCCTCCTCGATCAGGCCGATCGCCGGGTATGTCCAGCCCGACGCGTGCGTCAGGAACGCCGACTCCAGGAGCGAGGCGCCCAGCACGCCCAACACGCCGCCGTACACGAACGCGGTGAAGACGCGCTGGGCGGTGATCACGGCGTCGCCGTGCCGGAACGCGAAGGCGACGAACGTGACCGGAACCAGGAAGCTGCCGACCAGGATGATGGTCGGGACCAGATTCGAGTTGCCGGTGACGAACGTGACCACCACGGTCGCCGCCCAGAGCACCGACCCGCCGAGGAAGATCCGGACCCAGCTCGGGCCTGGACGCGGCCGTCCCGTCGAGGTGTGGGGTACGACGTCGGCATGGCTGATCGACAATGACTTCACCGCAGGCTCCTTCCGGGGAGCGTCCCAGGGTTCCCCCACCAGGATGTCCGCCGCGGCCGCCGCTGTCGTCCTGGCCAGCGGCCATTCCGGCTACCTGCTGGCTGGAATGCCGTCGCCCTGCCGGTCGCCGGGGATCGGCAGTTCGGCGCTCAGCGCGGTGCCGTCGCCGGGCGGGCTGACCAGCGTGAACGTGCCGTCGAGCGCTTCGACGCGGTCGGCGAGCCCCAGCAGGCCGGAGCCCTCGTCCGTCGAGGCGCCGCCCACACCGTCGTCGGTCACCTGCAGCCGTAGTATCCCGTCCGCCAGGCGCGCCCGCACGGTCACGGTCGTGGCGTGGGCGTGCTTGGCCGTGTTCGTGAGCGCTTCGGAGACCACGTAGTAGGCGGCCACCTCCACAGGTTCGGGCAGCCGGGCGCGCACGTTCAGCTCCAGCTCCACCGGTACGGCGCTGCGGCGGGCCAAGGTCTTCAACGCCGGCCCCAGTCCGGCCTCGCTCAGGATTGCCGGATGGATGCCGCGGGACATCTCGCGCAGTTCGTCGACCGCCTCGCCCAGCCCTTCGGCCAGCCGGTCGAGCGGCTCGGCGAGCCCGGGCCGGTCGGGCGGCAGCCCGGCCTGGGTGGCGCGCACCTCCAGCATGAGCGAGACGAGCCGCTGCTGGATGCCGTCGTGCAGGTCGCGTTCGATGCGGCGGCGGGCCTGGTCGGCGGAGGTGACGATACGCGAGCGGGAGGCGGCCAGTTCCGCCCGCTGCCGGGCGAGTGTCGCGGCCATCGTGTTGAAGCCGCGTTCCAGGACGCCCACCTCGCCGGCGCCGCGCACGGACACGCGTGCCTCGAGGTCGCCGTCCGCCAGGCGCCCGGCCGCGCCGGCCACCCGCCGTACCGGAAGCACCACCGCACGGGTGAGGTAGCCGGAGTAGGCGCCGATCACGGCGACCGACGCGATCAGGCCCGACACCCCCACGGCGCTCGCGCGGTGCGCCGCGGCGTCGGAGTGCTGCTGCTCGGTCCGCACCATCGACACCTCGGTGGTCACCAGCGCGTCGAAGTCCGCGCGCATCGCGTCCACGCGGCGCTCGCCCTCGGCGGTTTCCGCCGTCCGCGCCCTTGCCGGGTCGCGATGTATGGCCTCCACGAGGGGGACGGAGTAGTCGTTGATGTAGGAGGCGCCGGCCGTGGTGATCGTCCGGGCCTGGGCGCGCTGGGCGGTGGTGCCGGCCACGACGTGTTCCAGCGCACTCGCCTGGCCGGGAAAGGCCGCGATGGCATCGCGCCAGGGCTGGAGGTACGTCTCCTGGCCGGTGAGGGCGAAACCGCGCTGGCCCGTCTCCATGTCGATGATCAGACGTTCCAGCCGGTTGGCCCTCGTCAGGACCTCTGCGGAGCGCTGCTCGCGAGTCTGGGCGTCGCGCAGGTCGGCGATCGAGGCCAGCAGCACCGCGAAGGCCCCACCCACGATGAGCGTGAGCACGACTCCGGCCGCCACCGTGCGCGCGGTCAGACCCCGGCGGACGTCGTCCGCTCGTCGAGGTGACCGACGGAGGAACATTCCCGGAGTGTACCGATAATGGGGTTGAGGTCGGATAATGCCCGCATGGCCGGTACGCAGGTGGTTCTCGCCGACGACGACGTCTTGCTGCGCGAGGGGCTCGCCAGCCTCCTGGAGCGCTCAGGTCTGGAGGTGATCGGCCAGGCCGGCGATGCCGGGCAGTTGCTGGCTCTGGTGCGCGAGACACGGCCGGAGCTCGCCATCGTGGACATCCGGATGCCGCCGACCAACACCGTGGAGGGGTTGCGCGCCGCCGCGCAGATCCGCGAGCAGCATCCCGAGATCGGCATCCTGGTGCTGTCGGCGCATGCCGACGCCGAGCACGCCATGCAGCTGCTGGCCAGCGGCAGAGGGATCGGTTACCTGCTCAAGAGCCGGGTGACCGACGTGGAGGAGTTCGTGGACACGGCCCGGCGGATCGCCAGGGGCGGCTCGGTGGTGGATCCGGCGCTCGTTCAGGAGCTGGTGTCGGCCCGGCGCCGCGACGACCCGCTCGACGTGCTCAGCGCCAGGGAGCGCGAGGTGCTGTCGCTGATGGCCGAGGGGCGCTCCAACGCGGGCATCGCCCGGCGGCTGTGGGTGACCGAGGGGACCGTGGAGAAGCATGTGCGGAGCATTCTCGCCAAGCTCGGGCTGACCGAGACCGACGACGACCACCGCAGGGTGCTGGCCGTCCTCACGTTCCTGGAGGCTCGCTGAGCAACTGCCGGATGGCCGGCCCGGACAGCCCGGACTTGGGCAGGAACCCGATCGCCGGGCTCTCGTCGACCAGGTGGTCCAGGTCGGCCGCGTCCCGGGTGGAGATCATGATGACCGGAACGCGGTCCAGGCGGCCCGCCACGTCGAAGCCACTCTCCTCACACAGCCCGACGTCGACCAGCGCCACGTCCGGCCGCAATGCCGAGGCCAGGGACTGCGCCTCGGCGCCGGTCGTGGCCACGCCGACGACGCGGACGTCCTGCAGCTCCAGCAGCCGGCGCGCGGCTTCCATGAACCGCCGGCTGTCATCGACGATCAGGCAGCGCAACTCCACGGCTCCAGGGTGCCACTCGCACCCGGCGCCGGACATTCCCGCTAGCTGGAAGCTCCTCGTCCGCGTCACCCGGCCTCTGGTGGCCGCAGCCCTGGTGGCCGCAGCCCTGGTGGCCGCAGCCCTGGTGGACCGCGTTCGGGGCCACCGGCACGCCCCCGGTGACAGGCGACCCCGAACGCCCTCGCCGGCGCCGGGTCAGGCGGACTCGGTCGGCAGGCCCGCCTCGACCCAGTCCTGGATGCCCTCCTTGTACTTGCGGACGTCGGTGTAGCCGAGGGCGGTCAGCCGGTTGGCCACCTGCCCGCTGTTGGGGCACGCCTCGTTGGAGCAGTACGTGACGATCGCCGCGTCGCGGTCCGGGAGCAGCGTGGCCGCCTGGGCGTCCACGTCCGGCGGGGCGAGCGGCAGGGCGCCGGGCAGGTGCTGCTTGGCGTGGTACTCCCCGCCGAGCGCGTCGACGACCGTCACGGCGCCGGCGTCGATCGCGGCCTTCAGCTCGTCACGCGTGATGAGTGCGGTCATGATTCCACCTCCGAGAGGAAACGGACTATAGTCCGGCTATGGCCAAGGACAATACCGGACCGCAGTCCGCTTCTGCAAGGTCGCTGGAACTGCTGATGACCCGCCCGCCCAAGGAACGGGCGGACGCCTCACGCAACCGGGCCGCCGTGCTCGACGCCGCCGCCCGGCTGTTCGCCGAGCACGGGGTGGAGGGGGTGTCCATGGACCAGATCGCCGCGGCGGCCGGTGTCGGCAAGGGCACGCTGTTCCGCCGCTTCGGTGACAAGGCGGGGCTGGCGGTGGCGCTGCTGGACGCCCGGGAGCGGGTGCTGCAGGAAGGGATCCTGCACGGGCCGCCCCCGCTGGGACCCGGCGCGGAGCCCGCCGAGCGCCTGGCGGCCTTCGTCGACGCGTACCTCGACTACCTGCTGGAGCACCTGGCGGTGATCCGCATGTCGGAGGCGGGCTCGCCGGGGGCCCGTTACCGGCTGGGGGCGTACCGGTTCTGGCATCGGCACGTGGCGATCCTGCTCGACGGCACCCCCGACCCCGAGCACGCCGCCCACGCGCTGCTGGCCGCGCTGTCCGCCGTGCACGTGACGGCGCTCCTGCCCGAGCTGGGCGAACGCCGCATCCGTGAGGGGGTGCTCCGGCTGGCCCGCTCCCTGCGCCGTACGGGGGGCGGTACTCCTGGGCGTTCCTGGGCGGGCGGCGCGCCGCCGCGCGTCTCGTTCAGGAGGAGCCAGGGTGAGTGACCTGGGTCATCTCGCCAGGACGGCGGACGGGCGGTCGTTCGTGGTGACGAACCTGCCGACCGCCCGGTGCCGGCGTGTCGGCGGCACATGCGGTGAACGTGATCATCGCTGTACGGGGCGTGGTGGAACGTGAGCTCCTCTTGTGTTTCCTTCCTGGGGGACGGATCATTTCGATCACCGGTTGGGCTGCCCAAGAAGTCGCGTGACCTTCGTGCTGTCTCGTGCTCAGGAAGGACGATTCATGATCCGTCGCGTACTGGCCGTCGCCGCCATGACCACTGCCGCGCTCGCCACCGTGCCGGCCGGCGCGCAGGCCGCCCCCGCCTGCCGGGCCGGCTACATGTGCAACACCCAGTACTTCTCCGACGCCGCGCGCACCAACCTGGTCGGGGTCAAGACGGAATTCTGCAGTGGTGAGGTCTCGACCTGGGGCAGGCTCAACGGCTACATCACGTGGTCCACGAGTCCCTGCACCTGAGACGACGCATCCGGCAGGGCGCGCGCCTGCGGCCCTGCCGGATTTCTCCGCATGCGTGACCTGCCTCGGCCGAGGGTGGCCGGCGGGCCGCGAGGGTCATGAGACGGTCGCGGGCGTCGACTGGTCCGAGGTCGTGGCGGCCTTGGTGGGCGCCTCGTGGCCAGGGGTGGGCTCGGCGGGGTCGGTGCAATCGCCTCGGCAGTAGCCGTGGGTGACGATCAGCCGTCCGCGGGCGGGTGTGTAGGCGGTGGCATCCACGGCGACGGTGACGCCCTGGCACCTCGGGCAGTTGAGCGGCTGATCGGCTGTCATGAAAGACCCTTCACTGTCCTCGCGCGGGCAGTCGTGGCCGGCCACCGCGCGCCGTTGTTCCTCGTCGGGGAGTCGGTCGCCACACGCCTCGCCCGTCCTGCGCGGTGCCGGTGCGGGGCGATGTCGCCTGCGCCGGCGTCACGGAGCGGCATATGGGTCACGTGCTCACCATGCCGGACGCCACCGACAATTTCCGAGAACGCTCCTGGACGCCTGTGGGCCGACACTCCCGGACGCCGGCCGGCCCCACTGTGTCGTGCCGGGGGGCCTCAGCTCAGGGTGGAGAAGGTGGCCTCCGGCTCCTCCCGCTTCGTCAGGAGGTTCCAGGCGGTGTCGGCGATGTCGTCGGGGTCGAGGGTCTTCGCCGCCAGGCCGCTGAGCGGCCCGGGCCGGGAGGTGATCATCCGGTGGATGTCGCCGCGCTCGACCAGCCCGCCGATGGTCAGCAGTCCCGCGTACACGCCGGTCCCCGCGAGCCCCGCGTTCAGGGTCAGGACGTAACCGCGCAGGGCCGCCGAGGAGACGGCCAGGGCGCCGAGCGGCGGCATGGGGACGGCGCCGCTCAGGCCGCCCGCGAACAGCAGCCCGCCGCGCCCGCGTTCGAGCATGCCCGGGAGCACCTCGCCCACCGCGGCGACGGCCGGGTACACCCAGCCCTCCACCGACTCCCGGACGCTCGTGACGTCGGCCCGCGTGATCGGCGCGGGCATGGTGGCCGGGTCGGCCGCGCCGGGGCCGAAGTAGAGCACCTCGACGGGCCCGTGCCGGTCGGCGATCGCGCCGAGGACTCCGGGGAGCGCGCCGAGGTCCCGCGCGTCCGCGGCGTGCGCGGTGGCCTCGACGCCCTCGGCCGCCAGCTCGGCCACGTATCCGGCGTGCCGGGCGGCGTTGCGTGACACCAGCGCCACCGGGTGGCCCTCGCGGCCGAGCCGCCGGGCGATGGACATGCCGAGCCCGGGCCCGGCTCCGACGACGACGGCCGGGCCACGGGAGGGAGATGTGGACATGGGGGAGTCCCTTTCTGCGCGTCTGCGGCCACACCCGGTAAGTTGAGGATAGTCTCAAGTTGTGTGGCATGCGGACGCTAACACAAACTTGAGGGAACCCTCAAGATGTGAGCTTGGCGACGTCGGGGGCGTAGACGGTCATCCAGTGCGGATGCAGCCGGTAGAACACCACGTCGTCGTCCCAGTCGAAGGCGGTCTCGCCGTAGAAGTCCTTGAAGTAGGCCAGCAGGTCCGGCCAGTCCGCGGCGGGCTCGCCGTCCCGGGGGTTGAGGATCTCCACCGTGCCGTGCGTGAACACGCCCAAGTCCTCGCCGCGCATGTGCGCGACGCTGGCGGCCGGGCGGGCGGCGAGGTGGCGGGCCTTGGCGGCGTCGCGCGCCGTGCCGAAGTGCCACCTGCCGCGCAGGAAGTGCCCGTCCGCGCCGCTGATCCGCGGCTCGCCCTTCGCCGTCACCGTCGACAGGGCGAGGGTGCGCATGCCGGTGAGGATCTGGGTGAGCTGCTCCGCGGTCATGGTGTGCCCCGTGACGATCGAGCGGAGGTGCGAGGTGGAGCGGGAGAGGGAGGAGTCCAGGAGCTCCTGGAGCTCTTTGAGGTCTTCTGGCGTCTCGCGCATCGAGGTCCTTGTCTGTGCGTGGGCAGGGCCGACGTCCATCATCGACGCCGGCCGGTGAAGCCATGCTCGACCAGAAACCAGACACCCTGTGTCATGTTTTCAGCCCGGCATCACGCGTCCGACGCGGAGGCGGGGCAGGCCGGCGACCGGGCGACGCCGGTGACGAAGGACCGCACGTCCCCCGGCTCGCCGACGGTCTCGAAGGTGCGCCGATGCGCGGTGGCGGGAGGGGCGGTCATGCCGGGCTCCCGCTGGAGCAGGCCGCGCGGGCCTGGCCCGGGTCGATCACCGCCAGCTGTTCGGCCAGCGCCGGGCGGGCCCCGCGCAGCAGGAGCCGACCCGGCGTGGCGGCGACCGCGCCCACCAGCAGGCGGGCGATCGCGGCGTCGGCGAACGTCAGCTCCGCCAGGTCCACGACGAGGGGAAGGGCCCCGTCGGACAGGAGCCGGGCGTCGGCCACGAGATCGTGCAGCACGCCGGCCAGGGCCTCGCTGTTGCTGCGGTCGGCCGCCCCCGCAAGCTTCAGCCCTTCGGACCCCCGGCGGAGGCGCAGCATCGGCGCCCACTCCTCGTGGGCGCCCGCCCCGGCCCGCGCGGTCGCCGGGTGGGCGGCGCTGATGTGGTCAAGCTCGGCGCTGGTGAACAGCCGCCGGTCGTAGCAGCACAACGCCATCGCGTAGCCGCCGGCGAAGATCCGGTTGGCCTGCGCCTCGTACCAGGCCAGCCGCTTGATCCCGGGTGTGGCGCGGACCGTCCAGCCCATGTCGGCGGCGACCCGCAGCGCGCTGTAGCCCTGACCGCGCGCCCGGGCGATCGCGGCCCGCCAGCCGTCCAGGGCGCGCTCCGCCTCGAACGCGCCACCCGCGAGGTAGGACTCCTCGGCCGTGGTCACCTGGAGCTGTCCGGTGCGCTGGGGCTCGCGCACCTCCACCCCGTACGCCTGCGCCGCCGCCAGGAACGCGTCGGGCAGGAAGGTGTCGGTGAAGTACAGGACCTGCTCACCCCGCGCGAGGCCGCCGCGCAGGAAACGGACCAGGGCCGCCAGATGCCGCTCGTGGTCGTCGAACGTCCAGCAGACGTGGTCCCCGGGGAGGAGGTGGTCGACCGTCGTGGGATGTGCCATAAGGTTCCGCGAGGCTATCGCTTGTTTGACCAGCAAGGAAATGGCTTCCCTGATACTGTTCTTGCGCGTTCTCCGAAAACGCCGGTCAGGGCTTGGCCGTCGCCTACTCCGGCTGCCGCAGTCGGGGAAAGCGAGAAGCCGCTCCCTTCAGGGTGCGGAGGAGTCACGGACCGCTTCTCGCCTTCGGAGGGGCGGCAGGACGGTTAGGTGCCCCTCTCCTTGAGCGTGTCACAAGGGCACAGGCGCCGTCACTTTGCGGGCGCCGTCCCCTCGGGAGCGGCGCCCGAACAGATGGACCGAACGGCCGGTCAGGACCGCAGGACCACCTCGGCGTAGCGGGCCTTCATGGTGGCCAGCACCTCGTCCGGGTCGGCCGCCCACACGTCGGCGTTGAAGATCTCGACCTCCACGTCCCCGGTGTAGCCGGCCTCCAGCACGGCCCGGGTGATCGGCGCGAAGTCGATCACGCCGTCGCCCATCATGCCGCGTCCCAGCAGCACGTCGGCCGGCAGCGGGTGCAGGAAGTCGCACACCTGGTAGGAGGCGATCCGCTCCCCGGCGCGGGCGATGTGCTCGAACAGCCGCGGGTCCCACCACACGTGGAAGGTGTCGACCACCACCCCGACCTGCTCCACCGGGTACGGCAGGCACAGGTCCACGGCCTGCTCCAGGGTGGAGAGGACGGCCCGGTCCGCGCAGTACACCGGGTGCAGCGGCTCCAGGGCCAGCTTCACGCCCCGCTCGCCCGCGTACGGCGCGAGCTCGGCCAGGCCCTCGGCCACCCGTTCCCGGGCGCCGGCGACGTCCCGCGACACCGGGCCGGTCATCGGCTCGCCCGGCACCACCCCGGGCAGCCCGCCGACCACCATCACCAGGCAGGCCGCGCCCAGCTCCGCCGCCTCGTCCACGGCGCGCCGGTTGTCGTCCAGGGCCTCGGCGAAGGCCCGGCGGCCCTCCTCGCCGGGCAGACCGCCGGCCGTGAGGAAACCGCCCCGGCACAGCGACGACACCCGCAGCCCGGCCTCGCGCACCAGCTTGGCCGACTCGGCCAGGCCCTGCGCGGCGACCTCCTGCCGCCACAGGCCGATGGCCTCCAGGCCGTGCCGCACGCACCCGTCGACGGCCTCGGCCACCGTCCAGCGCCTGGTGGTCCACTGGTTGAGGGAGAGGTTCACCGCCCGTTCACCGCCAGCAGCGCCTTCATGCGGCGCACGGCCAGCTCCTGGTCGGCCAGCAGCCCGGCCCGGTCGGCCAGCCGGAACACCTCCGACAGGTGGGTCAGCGAGCGGGCCGACTGGGCGCCGTTGACCATGGCGAACGCGTCCTGGTGGCCGTTCAGCCAGGCCAGGAAGACGATGCCGGTCTTGTAGTTGTAGGTCGGCGTCTCGAAGATCTTGCGCGACAGCAGGACCGTCGGCTCCAGGATCTCGTCGTAGTGGACCAGCAGCCGGTCGCGGGCCTCGCCCGTGCAGGCTGCCTCGGCGGCGTCGAGCACCTGCAGCGCCGCGGCGGCGGCCGGCGCGATGGCGTCGAAGATGCCGAGCAGCGCGTGCGAGCCCGACTTGATCAGCGACGGGTAGTTGAAGTCGTCGCCGGTGTAGAGCCGCACGCCCTCCGGCAGCGCCGCCCGCAGCCCGACCTCGTGCTCCTCGTCCAGCAGCGACACCTTCACCCCGTCCACCTTGGCCGGGTGGGCGTGGATCAGCTCGAGGAACGCCTCCGTGGCGGCGGCCACGTCGCGCGAACCCCAGTAGCCGGCCAGCTGCGGGTCGAACATCTCGCCGAGCCAGTGCAGGATCACCGGCCGCTCGGCCAGGCCGAGCAGCTCGCCGTACACCTGGTGGTAGTCCTCGGGACCGGCCGCCGCCCGCGCGAGCTGGCGCGAGGCCATGACGATCACGCCGGCTCCGGCCGCCTGCACGGTCTCGATCTGCTCGGCGTACGCGGCGGTGATGGCCTTCAGGTCGTCCGCGCCGGGGGCATGGTCGGTGCCCGCGCCGCAGGCCACCAGCTCGGCCGGGTCGCCGAACGTGCGCGCCTCCTCGGCGCTGCGCCGGATGAGCTCCTTCGTCGCGGCCCAGTCGAGGCCCATGTTGCGCTGCGCGGTGTCCATGGCGTCGGCGACGCGCAGGCCGTGCGACCACAGGTGGCGGCGGAAGCGCAGCGTGGCGTCCCAGTCGACGGCGGCCGGGGAGCCGGGCGTGTTGTCGCCGAGCGGGTCGGCCACCACGTGCGCCGCCGCGTACACGACCCGGCTCGCGGGCGGGCCGTCCGGCACCGGCCACGTGACCGGCTCGCGCAGCTCGTACGCGCCGCCGGGCAGGTCGATCCTCACAGCTCCGGCACCTCGATCCGGCGGCCCTCGGCCGACGAGCGCAGGCCCAGCTCGGCGAGCTGCACGCCGCGGGCGCCGGCGGCGAAGTCGTACGGGAACGGCGCGTCCTCCAGGACGTGCCGGATGAACAGCTCCCACTGGATCTTGAATCCGTTGTCGAACTCGGCGTTGTCCGGCACCTCCTGCCAGTCGTCGCGGAAGCGGGCCGTGACGGGCAGGTCGGGGTTCCAGACGGGCTTGGGCGTGGCCGCGCGGTGCTGGACACGGCAGTTGCGCAGGCCGGCGACCGCGCTGCCCTCCGTGCCGTCCACCTGGAACTCCACCAGCTCGTCGCGGTTCACGCGCACGGTCCAGGAGGAGTTGATCTGCGCGATCACGCCGCCCTCCAGCTCGAACACGCCGTACGCGGCGTCGTCGGCCGTGGCCTGGTAGGGGTGGCCCTTCTCGTCCACCCGGCGCGGCACGTGCGTCACGGCCTGGGCGTAGACCGAGCGGACCCGGCCGAACAGGTTCTCCATGACGTAGTGCCAGTGCGGGAACATGTCGAGCACGATGCCGCCGCCGTCCTCGGCCCGGTAGTTCCACGACGGGCGCTGCGCCTCCTGCCAGTCGCCCTCGAACACCCAGTAGCCGAACTCCCCGCGCACCGACAGGATCCGGCCGAAGAAGCCGCCGTCGATCAGCCGCTTCAGCTTCAGCAGGCCCGGCAGGAACAGCTTGTCCTGGACCACGCCGTTCTTCACACCCCGCGCCGTGGCGGCCTCGGCCAGCGCCACGGCCTCCTCGACCGACTCGGCCGTGGGCTTCTCGGCGTAGATGTGCTTGCCCGCCTCGATCGCCTTCAGCACCGCCTTGACCCGGGCCGAGGTGACCTGGGCGTCGAAGTAGACGATGTTGTCGGGGTCGGCCAGCGCGGCGTCGAGCTCGGTCGTGTGGTCGGGGATGCCGTGCCGGTCGGCCAGCTCGGCCAGCTTGGCGGCGTTGCGGCCGACGAGGACCGGCCGCAGCTTGACCCGGCTGCCGTCCGAGAGCGTGACGCCGCCCTGCTCGTTGATGGCCAGGACGGATCGGACCAGGTGCTGGCGATACCCCATCCGTCCGGTGACGCCGTTCATCACGACGCCGATGGTGCGCACGCTCATGGGAGTCCTTTCAGGGAAAGCGCTTTCCCGAACGGTAAGGCCGAGCCGCCGGAGGCGTCAAGTGCCGTCGGCGGCTGGTGTTAGAGCTCGCCCTTGGTCTCCAGCCTGGCCAGCGACCGGGCGAGCGGGCGGGCGGACAGGGAGAGCTGCCACTCGCGGGCGCCGAGCTCGCGCAGCCGCTCGGCCACGCTCTCCTCGGTGATCTGCTTCGGCGGCTCCCAGGTGAGCCGGCGGACCGCGTCGGGCTGAAGGAGGTTCTCCGTCGGCATGCGATGCTCGTCGGCCAGCGCGGCGACCACGGCGCGGGCCGCGGCCAGCCGCTTGGCGGCGGCCGGGTCGCGGTCGGGCCAGCGGTTGGCCGGCGGCGGGCCGTCGCCCGGCGTGCTCGGCTGCGGGAGCTGCGTGTCGGGAAGCGCCCGCGCCCGGCTGACCGCGCTCAGCCACTCGCTCATGTAGCGGCGGGCGCTGCGCCCGGTGAACGGCGCGATCTCCGTCAACGCCTTCTTCGTGCGCGGCACGTCGAGGGCGGCGGCCACGATCGCCGAGTCGGGCAGCACCCGGCCGGGCGCCAGGTCGTTCTCGCGGGCGATCCGGTCACGCATCGTCCACAGCTCGCGCACGATCGCCAGCGCGCGCACGTTGCGCACCTTGTGGATGCCGGACGTACGCCGCCACGGATCGGAACGGGGCACGGCGGGCGGCGTGCGCAGCACGGCGGCGAACTCCTCGCGCGCCCACTCCAGCTTGCCCGCCTCCTCCAGCTCGGCGTGCAACCGGTCACGCAGCTCGACCAGCACCTCCACGTCGAGCGCGGCGTAGCGCAGCCAGTCCTCGGGCAGCGGCCTGGTCGACCAGTCGGCGGCCGAGTGGCCCTTCTCCAGCCGCAGGCCCAGCACGGTCTCCACCATCGTGCCGAGCCCCACCCGGTCGTAACCGAGCAGCCGGCCGGCCAGCTCGGTGTCGAACAGCTCCCGAGGCCGGAAGCCGACCTCCAGCAGGCACGGCAGGTCCTGCGAGGCGGCGTGCAGCACGACCTCGGTGCCCGCCACGGCCTCGTCCAGGCCCGACAGGTCGGGGCAGGCGATCGGGTCGACCAGCGCGGTGCCCGCGCCGGCCCTGCGCAGCTGCACCAGATAGGCGCGGTTGCCGTAGCGGTAACCGGACGCGCGCTCGGCGTCGACGGCCACCGGTCCGGTGCCGGCGGCGAACGCCGCGACCACCTCCTCCAGCGTGGCCGCGTCCGACACCACCGGCGGAATGCCCTCGCGCGGCTCCAGCAGCGGCACGACCGGGCGCACGTCCGCGCCGGTGGCGAGGCCGCCGCTCTCCACGGTTCTTTCTTCTGTCATGAGTTCACCGCTCTCATGACGCGGATGACGTGTCGACTGGTGCCCTCACTTCGTACGGTCACTCTCCGGATCTTCGCGCCTGCGGGGGAGGGGCGCCACATCGGGCGGAAGCGGCGGGATTCCCGCGGCCACGCACATGAGGTCGCACCAGGCGGCCACGTGGCCGGAGAGGTCTTCCTGGGTGGGGGACCAGGAGGCCCGCAGCTCCAGCTCGGTGGTGACCGGATCATCGGCCTTGTTGCCGAAGCCCTCGGACACCGCTCTTGTCACCGTACCGCCGGCCGCCGAGTAGTCGGCGTGGTGGGCGTCCAGGGCCTCGGTCAGCCAGCTCCACGCGACCGGGCCGAGCAGCGGATCGGAGGTGATCTCCGGCTCCATGTCGGCGCGCACGTAGGCCACCAGCCGGAACGGGCCGTCCCAGCCGCGCTGCCCGTCGGGGTCGTAGAGCAGGATCAGCCGGCCCACGGCCAGCTCGTCGTCGTCGCGGTAGACCGACGCGCCGACGGCGGCGGAGTAGGGCGCCAGCCGCTGGGGCGCGGGCAGGTCCTCCAGCTCGATCTCCGGCCTGACCTCGGCCAGGCGCAGGCTCTCGGCCGCGCGCCTGAAAGCCGGGGGAGCCGGCGGCCGGTCACTCGAGGTCATGGTCGCAGCGTAGGCCGGAGCCTGGGGGAACGGGGCCACGGGGGTGCTCATCGTGCCTGCTCAACCCGCTGCCGCAACCCGCTGGGGGGCGGACCCGGACGGGGTGCGCCACGACCCGGCGGCGGCGCCGGTCACAGGCCGGGACGCGGCACTGGGGACGGCATCAAGGACGGCACTGGGGACGGCGCCTGCGGCGGCGCCGGTCATCGCACCTGTCATCGCAACGGGGCCTTTCTTCGGATCGTGGCTCCGACGTTGGCACGCCTCACCGACAATTCCCCGCAACGCGCTCGGCGTGTCCCGAAAGTGGATGCTGAATCGGTGCCGCGCGGTCGCTTGGCGAACATTTGGTCCAGTCAAGACCGGCATTCTGGTCGCCCATGGGGTGTGTTCGACCCGCGTGAGCGCCCAGGGCCCGGTCGGCCGGTAAACCTCCATCTGGCTATTCGATCATGATTTGGGGTGTTCAATGCATACTTTTCCGACAGCTCGTGCCGATGCGGGGACCGGCGGGAGGTCGTGGCACCCTTGGAGGGTGAATCTCGCCGACTCAGCGTTCCTGCGCGCCTGCCGCCGCCAGCCCGTCCCGCACACCCCGGTCTGGTTCATGCGGCAGGCCGGCCGGTCGCTGCCCGAATACCTCAAGGTCCGCGAGGGCGTGCCGATGCTCCAGGCATGCGCCACGCCCGACCTCGTCGTCGAGATCACCATGCAGCCGGTCCGCCGCTACGGCGTCGACGCGGCCATCTTCTTCAGCGACATCGTCGTGCCGCTCAAGGCCATCGGCGTCGACCTCGACATCAAGCCCGGCGTCGGCCCCGTCGTCGCCCAGCCCATCCGCGACGAGGCCGGCCTCGCCGCGCTGCGCCCGCTCGAGCCCGATGACGTCTCCTACGTCACCGAGGCGATCCGGGCGCTGACCGGCGAGCTCGGCGGCACGCCGCTCATCGGCTTCGCCGGCGCGCCGTTCACGCTCGGCTCCTACCTCATCGAGGGCGGCCCGTCCCGCCACCACGACCACACCAAGGCCATGATGTACGGCGAGCCGCGCCTGTGGCACGCGCTGATGGACCGCCTGGCCGGCATCGTCCTCGCCCACCTGCGCCTCCAGGTCGAGGCGGGCGCCTCGGCCGTCCAGCTCTTCGACTCCTGGGTCGGCGCGGTCGCCCCCGACGACTACCGCGAGTACGTGCTGCCCCACACGCGCCGCATCTTCGAGGGCCTGGCCGACCTCGGCGTGCCCCGCATCCACTTCGGCGTCGGCACCGGCGAGCTGCTCGGCCTGCTCGGCGAGGCGGGGGCCGACGTGGTCGGCGTCGACTGGCGGGTGCCGCTCGGGGAGGCCGCCCGCCGGGTCGGCCCCGGCAAGGCGCTGCAGGGCAACCTCGACCCGGCGATCCTGCTCGCCCCGTGGGAGGCGGTCGAGCGCAAGGCCCGCGAGGTGCTGCGCGAGGGGCGGCAGGCGGAGGGCCACGTGTTCAACCTCGGGCACGGCGTGCTGCCCTCCACCGACCCCGACCAGCTCAAGCGCCTGACCGACCTGGTCCACGAGTCCTGACCCGCGCGCCCGCCCGCCCGCTCACGACTCGGCGGGAGCGGGGGGAGCAGGGGGAGCCGGGGGAGGAGGCGCCGGGGTACCGCCCCCGGGACGTGTGGGCGGCGAGGGCGGGGTGGCCCGGCGGCGGGCGCTCCGGCCCGCCAGGAAGACGATCAGCGCCACCACCGGCGCCACGAGGAGCAGCCACGGCAGCAGCACGCCCAGCACGGTGAGCGCCACCTTCACGAACGACACCAGCGCCTTCCAGCCCGTCGCCAGCCCCGACAGGAAGCCCGGCGGCTCCTCCGACGGCGGCTCGACCACCGTGACCGGGCCGACCACGTTCAGCGTGAGCGTGGCCATGCTCACCTGGGTCGCCAGCTCCTTCTGCTGCGCCTGCAACGACTCCAGGTCCGCCTCGCGGGCCGAGATCTCCCGCTCCACCTCCAGCACCTGGCCGATCGTGTCCGCCTTCTTCAGCAGCGTGCGCAGCGAGTCGAGCGCCTGCTGGGCGGACTTGAGGCGGCTGTTGACGTCGGCCACCTGCAGGGTGACGTCCTCGGTGCCCTGGTTGAGCGAGAGCTGCTCGCCGAGGTCCCTGCCCAGGCTCGCCAGCACCTCCGCGTACCGCGCCGGCGGGATCTTGAACTCCAGCTCGGCGCTGCCCTCGCCGCCGTCGGACGAGCTCGACTGCTCCTTCGCCAGGTAGCCGCCCGCGCCCGTGACGACCTGCTTGGCCTTCTGGACCGCGGCCGTGACCTCCTTGGCCCGCACCGTCATCCTGGCGACGTAGACGACCTGCCGCTCCTGGGCGGTGACCGTGACGTCCGAGGTGATGTTCTTGCCGGCGGTCCGGCCGGACTGGTCCTGGGCCTCGGGGCGCCGCGGCTTCGCGCTCGCGGCGCCGTCCGCCGCGATGGCGGGCGCGTCCGCCGGGGCGGACTCCGCGCGGGAGGCGGACTGCACCTCCGAGGCGCCGCCGCTGCCGCCGCAGCCCGTCAGGCCGGTCAGCAGCAGGGCCGCGCACGCGGCCGACAGCGCCATGCCGTACTGGAATCTCCTCATGCCCTTGTGACGGATCACGCGCTGGAGGGGTTTGATCGGATCCGTCACGGTACGGTCACGTGCTGGTGTCGGCGGCCGGCGCGCGGGAGCTCGCCGGAGCCGGAAACGGCGGCGCCGGACCCGCGTCGGTCCGCGCCCCGGACCCCGCGCCGGTCGGGCCTCGGACCCCGCGCCGGTCCGTGCCCCGGACGGCCGGGCGGGCCGCGGAGACGGTAGCGTCTGGAGGCGTGGAACGGAATCGGGCGCACGTGGTCGTCGTCGGCGGCGGGATCTCCGGTCTGGCCGCGGCATGGCACCTCCGCCAGGCGGGCGGCGATCGCATCAGGGTGACGGTCCTCGAAGGCGCCCCCCGCGTCGGCGGCAAGCTGCACGCCTCCGAGGTCGCCGGGATCACCGTCGACGCGGGCGCCGAGGCCGTGCTGGCCCGGCGGCCCGAGGGCACCGAGCTGGCCAAGGCGGTCGGGCTCGGCGACGACCTGGTCAGTCCCAGCTCGGCGCGGGCCGCCATCCTCAGCAGGGGCTCGCTGCGGCCCATGCCCAAGGCGCAGGTCATGGGCGTGCCCGCCGACCTGACCGAGCTGGCCAAGTCCGGCATCGTCTCGCCGGCCGGGCTGCTGCGGGTGCCGATGGACCAGATCCTGCCGCCCACCCTCGTCCGCACCGACGTGTCCGTGGCCGCCTACATCCGCGCCCGCATGGGCGGCGAGGTGCTCGACCGGCTCATCGAGCCGCTGCTCGGCGGCGTCTACGCGGGCCGCTCCGACCGGCTGTCGCTGGAGGCGACGATGCCCCGGGTCGCCGCCGCCGCCCGCTCCGAGCGGTCGCTGCTGAACGCCGCCCGGCAGATCGTCGAGGAGGCGCCCATCGCCGGCGGGCCCGTGTTCGCCACCCTGCGCGGCGGCCTCGGCAGCCTGCCGGAGACGGTCGCCAGGGCGTCGGAGGCGGAGATCCGCACCGGCGTGACCGTGCGCGAGCTGCACCGCACCGCCGACGGCTGGCGGCTGGTGACCGGGCCGGTGCCGAGGCCCGAGGTGGTCGAGGCCGACGCCGTGATCGTCGCCACCCCCGCCCCCGCCGCCGCCCGGCTGCTCAGGACGGAGGCGCCCAAGGCGTCGGCCGAGCTGGCGCGCATCGAGTACGCCAGCATGGCCATCGTCACGCTCGCCTACGCCGCCGAGGCGTTCCCCGAGCCGCCCGGCGAGAGCGGCTACCTGGTGCCGCCCGTCGAGGGCAGGCCGGTCAAGGCCGTCACGTTCAGCTCCGTCAAGTGGCCCCACCTGGCCGGCGACGGCCTCGTGCTGCTGCGCTGCTCCATCGGCCGCGTCGGCGAGGAGCACCTGCTCCAGCGCGACGACACCGAGCTGATCGCGCTCGCCATGGCGGAGATGGCCGGTGTCATGGGCGTGCGCGGGCTGCCCATCGACACCCGGGTCACCCGCTGGGGCGGCTCCCTGCCCCAGTACAACGTGGGCCACCTCGACCGGGTCGCCCGCGTCCGCGCCGCCGTCGCCGTGCTGCCCGGCCTCGCGGTGTGCGGGGCGGCCTACGACGGTCTCGGCGTCCCGGCCTGCGTCGCCACGGCCCGCACGGCCGCCGCCCGGATTCTGGACCACCTCTCCCTGCGGGGAGAATAGGGGCATGACAGAGGGCGCACCGCGGCTCAAGGCCCGCGATCTCAACCAGGTGATCCGCTACACGATGTGGTCCGTCTTCAAGGCGTCCGGGCCCCTGCCCGCCGGCCGCGAGGGCATCGGCGCGGAGGTCGGCGAGCTGCTGGAACAGGCCGCGCTGAAGGACGTGGTCACCCGCGGCGTCTACGACGTGGCCGGGTTCCGCGCCGACGCCGACTACATGTTCTGGTGGCACGCCCCCACTCCCGAGGACCTCCAGGACGTCTACTCCCGCTTCCGCCGCACCGCGCTCGGCCGCCACAGCGAGCCGGTCTGGTCGGCCATGGCGCTGCACCGGCCGGCCGAGTTCAACAAGTCGCACATCCCCGCGTTCCTCGCCGAGGAGCAGCCCCGGGCGTACGTGAGCGTCTACCCGTTCGTCCGCTCCCTGGAGTGGTACCTCCTGGAGGACTCCGAGCGGCGCGCCATGCTGGCCGAGCACGGGCGCATGGCCCGCGACTTCCCCGACGTGCGGGCCAACACCGTCGCCTGCTTCGCGCTCAACGACTACGAGTGGATGCTCGCCTTCGAGGCCGACGAGCTGCACCGCATCGTCGACCTCATGCGCGAGCTGCGCGGCGCCCAGGCCCGGCGGCACACCCGCCTGGAGATCCCCTTCTACACGGGCGCCCGCAAGCCGATCACCGAGCTGGTCGCCACGCTGCCGTAGAACGGTCAACGGGAAGTTGGCGATCCCCCTGCATTGATCTACCTGCTTTGTCAGACTCGGGGTTGACGGCGGGTTGTCACGTTCCAGGGGGGCGTCGTGACCATGGGCTGGGGCAGGCACGGAAAGCATCCGTACGGTGACGGTCAGGGGGACGAGCTCCCGCACGGGCTGCTGCCGGAGGATCTCCCGTACGGCGACGACGGGGCGGTGGCCAGGGCGTGGGACCGCCTCGTCGTGGGGTGGGACCACAGGGGCGGCGCCGTCGATGACGACGGGGAGTGCGAGGGGGTGCAGGGGGGCGCCTCGCCCGCCCTGGAGGGGGCCGCGGTGACCGCGCCCTCCCGGGGGCGCGACCGGCCGGACCGTCCGTCGCGTCACCCGGCGGACGCGCCCTCCCGGCGGGAAGGCGCGTCCGGCGAGACCGGACGACACGAGAGGCGCGCGACCGGCCGGATCGCCCGTCGCGCCGCCCGGCGGATCGGTCGGCGGATCGGTCGGCGGGGCGCGGGTCCGGTGTGGGGCCCGATGTGGAGCTCGGTGTGGGGCCCGGTGTGGAGAAGATGGCGTGCCGGTGAGGGCGCGCATGCCGCCGGGGGCGGACACGCGAGCGACGACGGACCCGCGTCCGGAGATGGGCACGCGTCTGTGCATGGGCCCGCGTCCGGACATGGCCACGCGTCGGGACATGGCCACGCGTCCGTGCATGGGACCGCTTCCCGAAGCGGGCGGGTGGACGGGCGTGGGCGGGCGTTCGGGCGGGGGCGGCGGCATGGCCGGGCGTCCGGGGGGCGGGGACGGCGGGGCGCGGCGCGCAGGGCGTGGCTGGTGTGGGTGTCGGCCGGTTCGGTGGTGCTGGTGGGCGGGGTGGGCCTGCTCGGCGGCGGGCCCCTCGGCGGGGTCTTCGCCACGGCAGGGGAGGCCGGTGGGGGCGACGGTGACCGAGGGGCTGCGCCCGGTGCGAGCCGTACCGCGGCCCGAGCCCTGAGCCCGGAAGGCGGCGACGGCCCGCGCGGTGCGACCTCCGGCGACGGCGTGCTCCCGGACGGCGCCGAGCAGGACGAGACCGGAGGAGCTCCGGCCGTGACGGGCGAGGAACCGGCGGCCCGTTCGACCGCCCAGGCGGCGCCCCGGTCGAGCGCCCACGCGGCGGCCCGCTCGACCGCCCTCGCGGCGCCCCCGCCCGTGGCCCCGCGAGGGCCTGGCCCATCCTCATCGCCCGCGGTCGACTCCGAGGTGGACCCGGCGACCGATACCCTCGCCCGCCAGGCGACCACCCTCATCCCTCGGTCGGTGATCCGTCCGGGTACCTCGCCGACGTCCGCGACCCCGGCCGTCCCGTCCACGTCCACGTCCAGGAGTCCGGCCCGCCCGTCGGCGTCCAGGGCCCCGGCCGCCCGGCCGGCCGAGCGCACCCCGGCGGCCGGGGCGGCCTCCGCGACGCCCGGGCCGGGCGGCACCGGAACCGCCGGTCAGACCGCGGCCGAGTACTTCCGCGCCCGGTGGGGCTCCGGGGACAGCGCGGCGCGGCACCTCACAGACATCCGCACCATCGGCGGATATCTCCGTATCTACACGAACCTGCCGGAGTCGGCCGCCAACTCCGCCGCCGCCCTCACCCTCTGCCGCCGGGGCCTCGAATACCTCCGCCGCGCAGGCGCGGCGCACCCCGTGGTGTTCGTCCAGGCGAGGTTCGGCGAGAACGGCAACCCGGTGCTGGCCAACATCCTGGGCCCCGGCGACACCAGCTGCCGCGTCACGCACCCCGACCCCGGCTGAACGGCCGACCCCGGGTTCCCGGCCGGGACGTGCCCTGAACCCCCGCGACCCCGAGGCCGATCAGCGCACGCGGACGCGGGTCTTCCAGCACACATGGCAGCGCTGCGTGATGACCCGGCCGATGGCCTCGACCGTCACCCACCGGTGACGCAGATGCACTAGGGTCACCACGCGCTCCTACCCGTGCCGCACGGACGGTACGCGCTGTCGGCGCCCCTTCACTCCTTGGGCTGGAGCCGCAACGACACGGAGTTGATGCAGTAGCGGTCGTCGGTCGGCGTGGCGTAGCCCTCGCCGTGGAAGACGTGGCCGAGATGCGAGTCGCAGCGGGCGCAGCGCACCTCGGTGCGGACCATGCCGTGGCCGCGGTCCTCGATCAGCCGCACGGCGTCCGAGTCCGACGGCTCGAAGAAGCTCGGCCAGCCGCAGTGCGACTCGAACTTGGTGTCCGACCGGAACAACTCGGCGCCGCACGCGCGGCAGGAGTACACGCCCTCGGTCTTGGTGTCGACGTACTCCCCGGTGAACGGCCGCTCGGTGCCGGCTTCCCGGAGGACGTGGAACTCCTCGGGAGAGAGCTGGACCCGCCACTCGGCTTCGCTCTTGACCACCTTGTCCATGCGTCAAGCGTACGAGATGCGGCAAAAAGAGATCTCCGTTGGGGGAAGCATCCGTTCTGGGGGGTATTCGCGTCTTTGTAGGCAAGGGGGTGTCATCGCCTCCTGCTCAGGGTGGGATCACTCGCCGGATCACCCGAGCGGCACAGCCCACGCCCGTGCTGGCGCCGCGCGGTACGGTCCGCGCTCGTCCGGGCGGCGCGCCAGCGCCCGTTCGAGCCGCGCAGGCGGGTGATCTTGCGGTCCGTCCCGTCGAGCCCTCGGTCCCGCCACCGAGGCGGGCTCCGGGACGGACCCGCCCACCTGGGTCACCGGCTTTGTCGGTCGGCGGGGGTAGGTTCGGGGGCATGGCATCGCCGTACATTGAGCTCGAGGTGGGGGAGAGGACCGTCAAGGTCACCAACCCCGACAAGGTGTACTTCCCGGAGATCGGGGTCACCAAGCGTGAGCTGGTCGAGTACTACGTGAGCGTCGGCGACGGCGTGCTGCGGGCACTGCGGGACCGCCCGACCAACCTCAAGCGCCACCCCGACGGCATCCACACCGACGCGATCTACCAGAAGCGGATGCCCCCCAAGCACCCCGACTGGCTGCGGACCGTGACGGTCACCTTCCCCAGCGGGCGCAAGGCCGACTCGCTGCGGGTGACCGAGGTCGCCGCCGTCGCGTACTGCGCCAACCTCGGCACGGTCGACTTCCACCCGTGGCAGGTGCGCGCCGCCGACGTGGAGCATCCCGACGAGCTGCGCGTCGACCTCGACCCGCAGCCGGGGCTCGGGTTCGACGCGGCGCGCCGGGCCGCGTTCCTGACCCGCGAGGTGCTGGCCGACCTCGGCATGACCGGGTTCGTGAAGACCTCGGGCAACCGCGGCGTGCACATCGCTGTCCGCATCGAGCCGCGCTGGGACTTCGTCGAGGTGCGGCACGCGGGCGTCGCCCTCGCGCGGGCCGTCGAGGAGCGCGCCCCCGACCTCGTCACCACCGCGTGGTGGAAGGAGGAGCGGGGCGAGCGGGTGTTCGTCGACTTCAACCAGAACGCCCGCGACCGCACGGTCGTCAGCGCCTACTCGGTGCGGGCCCGGCCCGCCGCGACCGTCTCGGCGCCGCTGACCTGGGAGGAGCTGGAGGACGCCGACCCGGCCGACTTCGACGTCCGCACCATGCCGGCCCGCTTCGCCAAGATGGGCGACGTGCACGCGGCCATCGACGACCGGGCGTACTCGATCGAGCCCCTCCTGGAGCGGTACGCCGAGGACGGCCGCGGCGACATGCCGTACCCGCCGAACTACCCCAAGATGCCCGGCGAGCCGCGGCGCGTGCAGCCCAGCAAGGCCCGCCCCGACGGCGGCTGATCGCCGCGAGCGCCGCTCCGCGCGACAGCGGTTGGTCGCGCCGAGCGTCGTTCCGCACGGCCGGCCCCCTCCGATCGCCGGGGCGGTCGTGCTCCACCGGCCGTGCGGCCTTTCCGCCGCGCCCGGAGTGCGGGCGCGTGCCTGGAAGGTAACCCAGCGCCCAGGGTTATGGAGGCTTGCCTGGGTTGAGAGACCTTCTATCGAGGAGGACAAACTTCTCCCAAGAGGTGGAGTTCTCCCCTTCTGGGAGGCGTCAGGAGCCCGGGAGGTGTCAGGAGTCGCCGAACTCCAGCCGCAGCGCCCGGGTGAAGTCCGCGACCGCCTCCTCGTGGCGGTCCAGATCCTGGAGGATCTCGCCGCGCACCCGGAACGCCCACACGTAATCGGGGTCCAGTTCGATCGCCCGGTCCAGGTCGCGCAGGGCCCCCTCGTCGTCGCCCAGCTCGCTCAGGACCGCGCCCCGGCTGCCCAGCGCCCGGTCGTTGTCCGGGTCCAGCTCGATCGCGCGGGTCAGGTCCGCCAGCGCCTCGTCGAAGCGGTCGATCATGCGGTACGCCTCGCCGCGCCTGCTGAGCGCCCGCACGTAGCCCGGGTCCACGCCGAGGGCGCGGGTGTAGTCGTCGATGGCCTCGGCGTACAGCTGGAAGCGCTGGTACAGCTCGGCCCGGGCCAGCCACGGGTAAGCCTGGTCCTCGTTGAGCGCGATCATGCGCGCGTGCACGTCCAGCGCGTCCTCCATGCGGCCCAGGTCGGCCAGGGCGTCGGCCTTGCCCTCCAGCACCCAGAACGACTCGGGCGTCAGCGTCAGAGCGTGGTCGAAGTCGGTCAGCGCCTCCTCCGGCCGGCCCAGCGCCGCGTACACCTGGCCGCGCGAGCCCAGGGCGTACGCGCTGTCGGGCTCCAGGCGCAACGCCTGGTCGAAGTCGGTCAGGGCCGCGTCGTACCGCTCGACCAGCCGATGGCTCTCGCCTCGCAGCCGCCACGCCCGGGCGCTGTCCGGGTCCAGGGCGACCGCCTCGGTCAGGTCCGCGATGGCGGCGTCGTGGCGCGACAGCGCCATGTACGACTCGGCCCGGCTGCGCAGCACGGACGCGCGCGACCGCGCCGCCTCCTCCGACAGCTCCGCGGGCGCCGGGGCGCCCGTCCCGGCCGGCTCGGCGTCGATGCCCTCGCTGATGATCCCCTCGCTCATGGCCGGGAATCTATCTGACTAAATCTGAATGACGGCGGCCTTTTCCCGGGTGTACTCCAGGACTCCGTCGTGCCCGTACCCGCTGTCCTTCACGCCGCCGAACGGCAGGCCCGGCGGCATCTGCCGGAACGTGTTCACCCACACGGTCCCGGTCCGCAGGTCCCGCACGAACCGGTGGGCCCGTCCCAGGTCACGTGTCCAGAGGCCGGCCGCCAGCCCGTACGGGGAGTCGTTGGCGACGCGCAGCGCCTCCTCGTCCGTCTCGAACGGGATCGCCACCGCGACCGGCCCGAAGATCTCCTCCTGGCAGACGCGCAACCCGTTGTCGGTGGCCGTGTACAGCGTGGGCGACACCCAGTAGCCGCCGGGCAGGTGCGGCACCACCTCGGCGCCCCTCCGGCCGCCGAAGACCAGCTCGGCGCCCTCCTTCTCGGCCAGCTCCAGGTACGACGTGACCCGCTCGTACTGGCCGCGCGACACGATCGGCCCCATCGTGGTGTCCATGTCGAGCGGGTCGTCGAGGACCAGGCCGGACGCGACCCGCTCCATCCGCTCCAGCATCTCGTCCCAGATCGACCGGTGGATCAGCATGCGGGAGCCGGCCACGCAGACCTGTCCCGCGTTGCCGGTGTAGATCGAGTTGACGGTCAGGCCCTGGGTGGCGGCGTCGAGGTCGGCGTCGGGGAAGACGATGTTCGGTGACTTGCCGCCCAGCTCGAACGTCATCGGCTTGAGCGCGTCGGCCGAGGCCCGGGTGATGACCTGGGCGGTGGCCGTGGAGCCGGTCAGGCTGATCTTGTGCACGCCGCGGTGCCGTACGAGGGCGTCGCCGACCTCCTCGCCCACGCCGCTGACGATGTTGAGCACGCCGGGCGGGAACACCTCGGCCAGCAGTTCGCCCAGCCGCAGCACCGACACGCCGGCCTGCTCGGCCGGCTTGACGATCACGGTGTTGCCCGCCGCCAGGGCGTAGGCGGCCTTGGCGGAGAAGGTCGAGATGGGGGAGTTCCACGGGATGACGCACAGGGCCACCCCGTACGGCTCGCGCCGGGTCATGCCGAGCGCGTCGGGGCCCAGGATCACGGTGTCGCCCTTGACGGCGTCCAGGCACTGGCCCGCGGCGAGCTGCCACAGGTGCGCCATGCCGGGCAGGTCCCGGGTGAGGGTGTCGCGCAGGATCCGGCCGTTGTCGCGGGTCTCCAGGCGGGCCAGCTCCTCGGCGTGCTCGGTGAAGACGGCGCTCACCCGGCGCAGGACGTGCGCGCGGGCCAGGGCGGGCAGGGCCGACCAGCGGGGGAACGCCTTGCCCGCCGCCTCCACGGCCGACTCGGCGTCCTGGGGGCCGCTCGCGGGGACGCGGGCCCACACCTCCCCGGTGGCGGGGTTGACGGAGTCCATGGTCCTGCCGTCGGCCGCGGGGACGAGCCTGCCGCCGATGAGGTTGCGATAGTCGCTCACTCGACCAAGCATATGCTTGCTTGACTTGGGGTGCCAGCGCGCTCGCGAGGACCGGCGATCGCCTCGGGCGGCCGCGGCGGCCCCCGGCGCTCGTCGCGGCCTAGGATCAAGGGCATGGAGCTGGCGCCGGGAGTCCACGTCGCGTTCACCGACCGCCACGGGGGCGTGAGCGCGCCGCCGTACGGGTCGCGCAACCTCGGGGGCATGGTCGGCGACGACCCCGCGGCCGTCCGCGCCAACCGCGCGGGCGTCGCCGCCGAGCTGGGCGTGCGGGCCGTGGTGTTCATGCGTCAGGTCCACAGCGCCGACGTCGCGTACGTGAGCGAGCCGTTCGGCGACGACCCGCCCCCGCTGGACGGCGTCTTCACCACCGAGCCCCGCCTCGCCCTGGCCTCCCTCGGCGCCGACTGCCCGGCCGTGCTGGTGGGCGACCCCGAGGCGCGGATGGTGGGGGCCGCCCACTCCGGCCGTCCGGGCACCGAGGCAGGAGTGGCCACGGCGCTGGTCGAGGCCATGACCGCCAAGGGCGCCGCGCCGGAGCGGATGACGGCGATCGTCGGGCCGGGCGCCTGCGGGCGGTGCTACGAGGTGCCGGCCGAGCTGCGCGAGCGCGTCGCCTCCCGGGTGCCCGCGACCTGGTCCACGACCTCCTGGGACACCCCCGCCCTCGACCTGCGCGCCGGCATCGAGGCGCAGCTGCGAGCGGCGGGCGTCGCGGAGGTGCGCCACGACGCGCGCTGCACGATCGAGTCGCGGGAGCTCTACTCGCACCGCCGCGAACAGCCCGGCGGCCGCTTCGCCGGTCTCATCTGGCTCGCCTAGCCGCGCCGGGTCCCGGGCGGCGTCAGGGCCCGGACAGGGCGGGAGCGGTGCGCAGCACGTCGCGCGCCAGCCCCAGGTCGCCCTCGAGCTGCGCCGCGAACGACTCCGGCTCGCCCCGGCCGCCCAGCAGGAAGCAGAACTCCACCACGTCCGCCGTGATCCGGGCCTCCGGTTCCCGCGCATCGGTGTCGGCGACCCCGAGGGGAACGTGCCACTCGCCGCCGCCCGGCCCCGTCAGCGTCAGGTGGAGCGCCCGGCCGCTGCCGTCCAGCCCCGACACCAGCATCGTCCACGGCAGCAGCCGCGCGCACAGGTCGGCCGTCGGCTGGATGTGCTCCGGCACCGGGTGCGGCAGCCGCAGCCGGGCCGCCCTGGCGGCGTCGTCGGCGTGGATCCACGTCTCCAGGGTGCGGGCCAGCACCTGGTCGCGCACCGCCGTCTCCATGCCGTCGAGCGTCGCCGGCGTCTCAGGGGCCAGAGCGGCGAGGTGCCGGCAGAGCGCGTCGGCCTGGGCGCGCCAGTCGCGCCGCGTCTGCTCAGGGCTGCGGGCCCGCTCGTGCGCTGGAGCCCGAGACGACGACCAAGGGGCCGGTGTCGACCATTGTTCTGAACCTGAGGAGCGGATTCGGCGACATGGAGGTGCGCCGTGCCGCGT